>JBGSWY010000101.1:0-6599 GCA_041751715.1 Burkholderiaceae bacterium | reverse complement strand
TGTCGACGCGTACTGTTGTTTACAAGGGCCTGTTGCTGGCCGATCAGGTCGGCCGGTACTACCGCGATCTCGCCGATCCGCGCGTGGTCACTGCCATCGCGCTGGTGCACCAGCGCTTCTCGACGAACACGTTCCCTTCATGGGAACTCGCACATCCATATCGCCTGATCGCACACAACGGCGAGATCAACACGGTCAAGGGCAACTTCAACTGGATTCGCGCGCGAGAAGGAGTGATGTCGTCGCCGGTGCTGCGCGACGACCTTGGCAAGCTTTTTCCGCTGATCTACGAAGGCCAGTCCGACACCGCGTGCTTCGACAATGCGCTCGAGCTGTTGACGATGAGCGGTTACCCGCTGGCGCACGCCATGATGATGATGATCCCGGAAGCGTGGGAGCAGCACACGCTGATGGACGAATCGCGACGTGCGTTCTACGAGTATCACGCGGCGATGATGGAGCCGTGGGATGGTCCGGCGGCGATTGCGTTTACCGACGGCGTCCGCATCGGCGCCACGCTCGACCGCAATGGTCTGCGCCCGGCGCGCTACATCGTCACCGACGACGACATGGTGGTGATGGCTTCCGAGGTCGGCGTGCTGCCGATTCCCGAAAGCCGCATTGTCAAGAAATGGCGTTTGCAGCCCGGCAAGATGTTCCTGATCGACACCGAGCAGGGCCGGATCATCGACGACACCGAGCTCAAGCAGCAGCTCGCGTCAAGCAAGCCTTACAGGGAATGGATCAAGCGCATTCGCATCAAGCTGGCCGATTTGCCGTCCGCCAGCCATGAGAAGCGGGCATCGGCGGCAAAGCTCGACGTCCCCTTGCTCGATCGGCAACAAGCATTCGGCTTTACGCAGGAAGACGTGCGGCTGTTAATGGAGCCGATGGCGCTGGCTGCCGAAGAAGCGGTCGGCTCGATGGGCAATGACACCACTTTGCCGGTGCTGTCCGACCGTGCCAAACCTCTCGCTCACTACTTCAAGCAATTGTTCGCGCAGGTGACCAATCCGCCGATCGACCCGATTCGCGAACAACTGGTGATGTCGCTGGTCAGCTTTATCGGGCCGAAGCCGAACCTGCTCGACATTAACAACGTGAATCCGCAGATGCGGCTCGAAGTCAGCCAGCCTGTGCTCGACTTCGACGATATTGCCAAGATCCGCTCGATCGAAAACTTTTCGTCGAACAAGTTTCGCTCGTTCGAGCTCGATATCTGCTACCCGCTGGCATGGGGCAAGGCAGGGGTCGAAGCGCGGCTCGCGTCGCTGTGCGCGCAGGCGGTGGATGCCGTCGGCGCCGGGTACAACATCCTGATCATTACCGATCGCTCGCTCGACTCCGAGCGAGTGGCCATTCCCGCCCTGCTTGCCACCAGCGCTGTGCACCAGCATTTGATCGCGGTGGGTTTACGCACCTGCACCGGCCTGGTCGTCGAGACCGGTTCGGTTCGCGAGGTCCATCACTTCGCATTGCTCGCCGGCTACGGCGCCGAAGCGGTGCATCCGTACCTGGCGCTCGAAACGCTGGTCGATCTGCATCAGGCCGAGGCTGACAAAGCCGTCAAGAACTACATCAAGGCGATCGGCAAGGGGCTGCACAAGGTAATGTCGAAAATGGGGATCAGCACCTACATGTCGTACTGCGGTGCGCAGATCTTTGAAGCAGTGGGGCTCTCGAAGGAGTTTGTCGAGAAGTATTTCCGCGGCACTGCCAGCAATATCGGTGGAGTCGGCTTGTTCGAAGTGATGGAAGAAGCGGTGCGCATGCATCGCATTGCGTTTTCGGACGATCCGGTGCTGGCCACAGCGCTGGATGCCGGCGGCGAGTATCAATGGCGCGTGCGCGGCGAAGAGCACATGTGGACGCCGGATTCGATCGCCAAGCTGCAGCATTCGACGCGCTCCAACAACTATCAGACGTACAAGGAATACGCGCAGCTGATCAACGATCAGTCGCGCCGGTTTATGACCTTGCGCGGGTTGTTCGAATTCAAGTTCGATCCGGCGCAGGCGATCCCGGTCACCGAGGTGGAGCCTGCAGCAAGTATCGTCAAACGATTCGCCACCGGCGCGATGTCGCTCGGGTCGATCTCGACCGAAGCACACACGACTCTCGCGATCGCGATGAATCGCATCGGCGGCAAGAGCAATACGGGCGAAGGCGGCGAGGACCCGTTGCGCTACCGGCAGGAGCTGCGGGCGGGCGCGAGCGTCATCGAAGATGGCGCGACGCTCAGCGGCGTGCTTGGCCGCGACCGGGTCGAAGTCGATACGCCGCTGCGTGCCGGGGATTCGCTGCGATCGAGGATCAAGCAGGTCGCCTCGGGGCGCTTCGGCGTGACGACCGAGTATCTGATCAGCGCCGATCAGCTGCAGATCAAGATGGCACAAGGCGCGAAGCCGGGCGAGGGCGGTCAACTGCCGGGGCACAAGGTCAGCGCCTATATCGCCGAGCTGCGCTATGCGGTGCCCGGAGTCGGCCTGATCTCCCCGGCACCGCATCACGACATCTATTCGATCGAAGATCTGGCACAGCTGATTCACGATCTGAAGAACGCCAATTCGCGGGCGTCGATCAGCGTGAAGCTGGTGTCCGAAGTCGGCGTCGGCACCGTTGCTGCCGGCGTTGCCAAGGCGAAGGCCGACCACGTAACGATTGCGGGCCATGATGGCGGCACCGGCGCCTCTCCGCTGTCATCGATCAAGCATGCAGGCACGCCGTGGGAGATCGGGCTGGCCGAGACGCAGCAAACCTTAGTGCTGAATCGCCTGCGCAGTCGCATTGCGGTGCAGGTGGACGGCCAGATGAAGACCGGGCGCGATGTCGTGATCGGCGCATTGCTGGGTGCCGACGAGTTCGGGTTCGCCACTGCTCCGCTGGTCGTGCAGGGCTGCATCATGATGCGCAAGTGCCATTTGAACACCTGCCCGGTCGGAGTGGCAACTCAGGATCCGTTGTTGCGGAAAAAATTCAGCGGCCAGCCCGAGCATGTCGTCAACTTTTTCTTCTTCGTCGCCGAGGAAGTGCGCGAGATCATGGCGCAGCTCGGCGTACGCACGTTCGACCAACTGATCGGCCGCGCCGATCTGCTCGACACGCGGCATGGCATCGATCACTGGAAGGCGCGCGGGCTCGATTTCAGCCGCATTTTTTATCAGCCGCAGATGCCGGCCGAAGTGCCGCGGCTATGCGTCGAGGCGCAGGATCACGGCCTGGGGAAGGCGCTGGACCACAAGCTGATCGAGCAATGCCGGCCGGCGCTGGAACGCGGCGAGAGAGTCAGTTTCATTACGCCGATTCGCAACGTCAATCGCGCGGTGGGCACGATGCTGTCGAGCGAAGTCGCGCGCCGCTATGGCCACGTCGGGCTGCCGGACGACACGATTCATATTCAATTCAGCGGCACCGCGGGGCAAAGCTTCGGCGCGTTTCTGGCGGCGGGGATCACGCTCGATCTGGTCGGTGATGCCAACGATTACACCGGCAAGGGATTGTCCGGCGGACGGTTGATCGTGCGTTGTCCGAACGATTTTCGCGGCGCCGGTACTGAAAACATTATCGTTGGCAACACCGTGCTGTATGGCGCGATCGCCGGCGAAGCGTTTTTCAACGGCGTCGCTGGCGAGCGGTTCGCGGTGCGCAACTCGGGGGCCACTGCAGTGGTCGAGGGTACAGGCGATCACGGCTGCGAGTACATGACCAAGGGCACCGTAGTCGTGCTCGGCGCGACCGGACGCAACTTTGCGGCCGGTATGTCGGGCGGCATTGCGTACGTGTTCGACGAGTTCGGAGACTTCGCAGGCAAGTGCAATCAGTCGATGTGCGAGCTCGAAGCCGTGCTGCCGACCGCGGAACAGCAGCAGACAGTCGATGAAGAGATCTGGCATCTGGGAGAAACCGACGAGTTTCTGTTGCGCGGCCTCATTGAAAATCATTTTCGCGTGACTGGCAGCTTGCGCGCGCGCATGCTGCTCGATCATTGGCCGGCGATGCGTCTGCGATTCGTCAAAGTATTCCCGCAGGAATATCGACGGGCGCTGCAGCAGACGACAGCTGTCACGCCGCCGGGCGCGGCGCAGAAGCTGGCGGCGTAGCGAGTGCACATAGCGGACAGACGATATGCATGCGTACCCGCATTGGCCAATGACGCTGCCCGAATGGCTGCGAGGACTGCGGGTCAGCGTGCCGTTGGCGCTTGTGCTGCTGGTCACGCACAGAACCGAATCCGATATTCAGGCGCTGGCCGCCAGCATCGCGGTGGCGCTGGCCATCCCGTGGGTAGTGCCTGCGACGATCCTATTGGCGGTCGCCTCGGCGCCGGTTTACATGTGGCTGCACACACTGGGGCCGGTGCCGGCTGTGCTCGACTGGCTGGGCGCAGTGGTGCTGGTTGCCGCGCTGGCCGGTTGTCACATCAACGCGGCGCTGCTGGCGACATGGCGCCGCACGCGAAGCACCGATGCTGCAGACATCGGGTTGCGCGACTTTCTATTGACCAGGCGTAATGGGGAAGATCACAGGATTCATTGAATACCAGCGGCTTGAGGAAGCCGCTGAGGCACCCCGCGCGCGCACCAGGCATTGGCGCGAGTTCATCGTGCCTCTGACCGATGGCGACGCCAAGGTGCAGGGCGCGCGCTGCATGGACTGTGGCATTCCGTTTTGCAACCAAGGTTGCCCGGTCAACAACATTATTCCGGACTTCAACGACCTGGTGTATCGGCAGGACTGGAAAACCGCGCTCGACGTCCTGCACAGCACGAACAACTTCCCCGAATTTACCGGCCGCATATGTCCGGCGCCTTGCGAAGCCGCATGCACGCTGAACATTCACGACGCGCCGGTCGGCATCAAATCGATCGAGCACAAGATCATCGACAAGGGATGGGAAGAAGGCTGGGTCGTTCCGCAGCCGCCGTCAGCCAGGACCGGGAAGCGAGTGGCGGTGATCGGAAGCGGCGCCGCAGGACTGGCCGCCGCGCAACAACTGGCACGCGTCGGACACGACGTCACCGTCTTCGAAAAGAGCGATCGTATCGGTGGGCTGCTGCGCTACGGCATCCCCGATTTCAAGATGGAAAAGTCGCACATCGATCGGCGCATCGAGCAGATGGCGGCCGAAGGGGTGACGTTCCGCACCGGTGTGCCGGTCGGCAGCAACGGACCGGTCGAGCCGAGCCAATTGTTGAGCGATTTCGATGCGGTGATTCTGGCCGGCGGTGCCGAGCAGCCGCGTGATCTGCCGGTGCCGGGGCGCGACCTGGACGGCGTGCACTTTGCGATGAATTTCCTGCCGCAGCAGAACAAGGTCGTCGCCGGCGATCAGGTCGAGAATCAGATTGTCGCAACCGGCAAACATGTCATCGTGATCGGCGGCGGCGACACGGGCTCCGACTGCGTCGGCACCAGCAATCGGCAAGGTGCGAAGAGCGTCACGCAGTGGGAGCTGCTGCCGCAGCCACCGACGAGCGAGGACAAGTCGTTGACGTGGCCCTACTGGCCGCTCAAGTTGCGCACGTCCAGTTCGCACGAAGAGGGCGTGCAGCGCGACTGGGCCATCGCGACGAAGGCGTTCAAGGGTGGTGCCGATGGCCGCGTTACCGCGCTGGTCGCGGTCCGGGTCGAATGGCAGCAGGATGCAGTCACCCGTCATTTGAAGATGGTCGAAGTGGCTGACTCGGAATTCGAAGTACCGGCCGACCTGGTGCTGCTGGCGATGGGCTTCGTTGCGCCGGTCGGTTCGCTACTCGAAAGCTTCGGCGTTGCCAAAGACGCGCGCGGCAATGCGCGCGCAACCACCGACGGTGTTGGTTGCTATCAGACGAATGTGGACAAGGTATTTGCGGCCGGCGATGTGCGGCGCGGCCAATCGCTGATTGTTTGGGCAATCAGAGAGGGAAGGCAATGTGCGCGTGCGGTTGATGAGTACCTCATGAGCAGCAGCGTCTTGCCACGCTGACCTTCATGATCGCCCAGGCGTGCTGCGCACCGAGGCATCAGAAGATCACTCTGACGCGCGAGCGTCGAAATCCAGCGAGGCGAGCTTTGATGTAACGCGTTCGTAGTGCCGCCTTTTTGGCTAGCGCCAGGGCGAAGCCGCCCCGGTTGCCGTGCGACAATCCGCCGCTGCTCGCGGCGCCCCATGCAGGATCGGCAAAATAACTCGAACATGAATAACGACGCGCTCGTTCAGATCGATCACGTGACGTTCGGCTATGACCGCCGTCGCATTGTTCTGCACGACATCACGATGTCGTTTCCGCGCGGCAAGGTGATCGCGATCATGGGCGGTTCCGGCTGCGGGAAGACGACGCTGCTGCGGCTGATCGGCGGCAAGTTGACACCCCTGAAAGGCGAGATCACTTTCGACGGCGAGCGCGTCAATCCGCGCGATCGCGAAGCGTTGTTCAGATTGCGCCGGCGCGTGGGACTGCTATTTCAGTTCGGCGCGTTGTTTACCGATCTGACGGTTTTCGACAACGTGGCTTTCCCAGTGCGTGAGCACACGGAATTGCCGGCCGCGATGATGCGCGACCTGGTGCTGATGAAGCTCAACGCCGTCGGGCTGCGCGGAGCCGCGCAACTCAAGCCTG
>JBGSWY010000100.1:0-3363 GCA_041751715.1 Burkholderiaceae bacterium | reverse complement strand
AAAGTGCCGGTCGTTTTGTTCGATCTGCCAGATGCCAAAGGCCCCGACAAGAATGGCATCGTTTTGCGCGCGATAGAGAATCTGAAGAAGCTGAATCCGGCGCCGCTTGGCAACAAGGACGATGCCGTTCACATCCAGCCGGCCAACTACGAAGACAATCTGGAACTGCTGCGCGATTGCGATCTGATCATCGAAGCGATCGCCGAGCGGATGGATTGGAAACACGATCTCTATCGCAAGGTGGCGCCGTTCGTACGCGGCAACGCGATCTTTGCGTCCAACACATCGGGCCTGCCTATCGCGAAGCTCGCCGAAGCAATGGACGATGCGTTGAAGGCGCGCTTTTGCGGCGTGCATTTTTTCAATCCGCCGCGGTACATGCACCTGGTCGAGCTGATTCCGACTCCGGCGACGCGGCCAGAGATCCTGGACGACCTTGAAACGTTCCTGACGTCGACTCTCGGCAAAGGTGTCGTGCGCGCCAAGGACACGCCGAATTTCATCGCCAACCGGGTCGGCATCTTCGGCATGCTGGCCACCATCAAGGAAGCGGAAAAGTACGGGCTGTCGTACGACGTGGTGGACGACCTGACCGGCGTGCGCCTTGGGCGCGCGAAAAGCGCAACGTTTCGCACCGCAGATGTGGTCGGGCTTGACACGATGGCGCACGTGATCAAGACGATGCAGGACACCTTGCCGGCATCGATTGATCCGTTCGCCGAGCACTTTGCCACACCGGCTGTGTTGAAAGTGCTGGTCGATAAGGGCGCTCTCGGCCAGAAGTCCGGCTCCGGCTTTTATCGGAAAGACGGCAAGGACATCAAGGTGCTGGACCCGCAGAAGGGCGAGTATGTTCAGAGCGGCGGCAAGGCCGATGACTCGGTCGGCCGCATTCTGAAGAAGAAAGATCCAGCCGAGCGCTTGAAGCTGTTGCGCGAATCGGATCACCCGCAGGCGAAGTTCTTGTGGGCGATCTTTCGCGATGCGTTTCACTACATCGCGGTGCATCTGGAGACGATCGCCGACACCGCGCGTGATGTGGACTTTGCTCTGCGCTGGGGGTTCGGCTGGTCGACCGGCCCATTTGAAACGTGGCAGGCGGCCGGATGGAAGCAGGTGGCCGAGTGGGTGCAGGCCGACATCGAGGCCGGTGAGGCGCTATCGCAAGCGCCGTTGCCGAAGTGGGTGTTCGAGGGTCCGGTCGCCGATGCGAAAGGTGTTCACACCCGTGAGGGTTCGTGGTCACCGTCAAAGAAGAGATTCGTTGCGCGCTCGGCGTTGCCCGATTACAAGAAGCAGATCTTCCGTGCCCCTCTAATGGGCGAGGGAATGGCGACCGGTGCCATCGGCGGCACGACGGTATTCGAAGACGATTCGGTGCGCGCGTGGACGCTTGTTTCCAGCAAAGGCGCCGGGGCAGGCGCAGAGGTCTTGATCGTATCGATCAAGTCCAAGGTGCACGCAATCGGTCCCGGCGTGATCGCCGGACTGTTGAAAGCCGTCGAGCTTGCGGAGTCTCAGCATCACGGCCTCGTCATCTGGTCGCCGGACGATCCGTTTTCAGTCGGCGCCGATCTGCAGGCGCTGATGCCGGTGTTCATGTCCGGTGGCGCCAAGGCAATCGGCGTCGAAGAAAAAAAGATGCAGGACGCCTGGATGCGCATCAAGTATGCGCAGGTTCCCGTCATCGCTGCGGTCAGCGGCATGGCGTTGGGCGGTGGCTGCGAACTGATACTGCATTGCTCGAAGGCAGTCGCGTCGCTTGAAAGCTATATCGGCCTGGTCGAAGTCGGTGTCGGGCTGATCCCGGGTGCGGGCGGCTTGAAAGAAGGCGCACTGCGCGGCGCGCAGACGGCACAGGCGGCCGGCATGACCGACGTCTTTCCGTTCATCAAGAACTGGTTTCTGAACGCGGCAATGGCCAATGTCTCGAAGTCCGCGCTCGAGGCGAAACAAATGGGTTATCTGCGCGCGACGGACACGATCGTGTTCAACAACCACGAACTGTTATGGACGGCGATCAGCGAGGCTTCGGCCATGCACGCGAGCGGCTATCGCCCGCCGTTGCGTCCGATTTCGTTTCCGGTAGCCGGGCGCAGCGGAGTCGCGACGATCAAGGCGCAGCTGGTGAACATGCGCGATGGCGGCTTCATCAGCCAGCATGATTTTTTCCTGGCGGCGGGCATCACGAACGTGATATGCGGCGGCGACGTCGAATCCGGTGCGCTGGCCGACGAACAATGGCTGCTCGATCTCGAGCGCAAGTTTTTCATGCAACTGGTCGATCACCCGAAGTCGCAGGAAAGAATGATGGGAATGATGAACAGTGGCAAACCGGTGAGGAACTGAGATGAAGCAAATTCAAGATGCCTACATCGTCGCCGCCACCCGCACACCGATCGGCAGAGCGCCGAAGGGCATGTTTCGCTATACGCGGCCCGACGATCTGCTGGTCTCGGTGATTCGATCCGCGATGTCGCAGGTGCCGAGCCTCGACCCGAAGGCGATCGAGGACGCCATCATCGGCTGCGCGATGCCGGAAGCCGAGCAGGGCCTGAACGTCGCGAGAGTGGCCGTGCTGCTCGCCGGTTTGCCGAACTCCACCGGCGGCGTGACGATCAATCGCTTCTGTTCGTCCGGGCTTAACGCGGTGGCGATGGCGGCCGATCGCATCCGGGTCGGCGAAGCCGACGTGATGATCGCGGGCGGCACCGAGTCGATGAGCATGGTGCCGATGACCGGCAACAAGCCTTCGTTCAATCCGCATATTTTCGAACGAGACGAGAACATCGGCATTGCCTACGGCATGGGTCTGACCGCGGAAAAAGTCGCCGAGCAATGGAAAGTGACGCGCGAAATGCAGGACGAGTTTGCGTACGCGTCGCATCAGAAAGCCATCGCTGCGCAGAAGGCCTGGCTGTTTGCCGACGAGATGACCACGATCGAGATCGTCGACAAGTTTCCGAATCTCGGCACCGAAGAGCTCGACATTCGCACGCGCTCGGTCAATCTGGACGAAGGCCCGCGCGCGGATACAAGTCTCGAAGCGCTCGCGAAGCTGCGGCCGGTCTTCGCCGCCAAGGGCAGCGTGACTGCGGGCAACAGCTCGCAGACATCGGATGGCGCGGGCGCGCTGATCCTCGCCTCCGAGCGAGCGATCAAGCAGTTCAACCTGACGCCGCTGGTGCGCTTTGTCAGCTTCTCGATTCGCGGTGTGCCGCCGCAAATCATGGGCATCGGTCCGAAGGAGGCGATTCCGGTGGCGCTGAAATCGGCCGGCATCAGCAAGGACGACCTGGGCTGGATCGAACTGAACGAGGCTTTCGCGGCGCAGGCGGTGGCTGTCATCAACGATCTCGGTCT
>JBGSWY010000099.1:0-1836 GCA_041751715.1 Burkholderiaceae bacterium | reverse complement strand
GAATCGTCGCTGCTGAAGGGTCTGATCGCGGGAATGCTGGGGCTCGTCGTCACCGTGCTCGGTAACGACCCGATGATGGGTGCGCCGCGGCTCACTTTCGGCGTTCCGTTTCTCGAAGGCGGCGTCAATTTCCTGCCGGTGCTGATCGGCGTGTTCGCTTTCTCGCAGATCATGACCGACGCCGAAAAGATGGGCGGCACCCAGCGCATCGCGCAGGCAGTGGGCGCTTCGGCGGTGCTCGCAGTCTCGCACGCGAAAGTGACCTGGGAAATCCTGTCGCGCCCGTTCCTGCTGCTGTGGAGCTCGCTGATCGGCGTCGGGATCGGCGTGCTGCCGGCGATCGGCGGCAGTGCGGCGAACATGATGGCCTACGACCAGGCGAAGAAGTTCTCGAAGCGGCCCGAGGCGTTCGGCACCGGCACTGCCGAAGGCATCATTGCGTCCGAGGCCTCGAACAACGCCAACGTCGGCGGCTCGCTGGTCACGATCATGGCGTTCGGAATCCCGGGCGACGCGGTAACCGCCGTCATGCTCGGGGCGCTGACGATCCACGGGATTCAGTCGGGGCCGCTGTTCATCTCGCAGCAGCCGACGATCGCGTACGGGATCTTCGCCGCGTACCTGCTCGCGCATCCGATCATGGTGGTCATCACAGCGATCGCCGCGCGCTGGGCGCTGAAGGTCGTCACGGTGCCGAAGGCGATGCTGTATCCGATCGTGCTGGTGCTGTGCGTGGTTGGCGCCTTCGCGCTCAACAACACGATGTCGAACGTCTACGTGCTGCTCGCCTTCGGCGTGCTCGGCTACGCGATGGTCAAGGTCGGTCTGCCGCTGGCGCCTTTCATCCTCGGCGTGATCCTCGGCGACCAGATCGAGATCAACTTGATCCGCTCGATCATGACCGATCCGGACCCATGGCTTTTCGTGACGCGCCCGATCTCGGGAGCGCTGCTCGCAGCCGCGGCGGCGTCGGTGGTGTTTGCGCTATGGCAGCACCATCGTGCCGAGGCAAAGCGGCGCGTGCGCGAGGACGACGTGGCTGATTTCTAACAAGCGGCAAGCGACGAAAGCAAAGGGAGAAACGATGCCACGATGGGCACGCGTCAGCTATGAAGGTCGTGCATGCTTCGGCACGATCGAGGACGACACGGTCGCGCTGCACGCGGGCGATATGTTTGCGAATCCGCAGCCGACCGGGGAATCGGTCCCGTGCAGTGCGGTGAAGCTGCTGACGCCGACGACCCCGAGCAAGATGGTGGCACTTGTAGACAACTACCATGCGCTCGTCGCGAAGCTCAATCACTCGGTCCCGGCCGAGCCGCTTTACTTTCTGAAGGCTAACAATTCGTTCCTTGCGAGCGGCGAGCCGATTCGCACACCACCGTCGTACGCGGGCAAGGTCCTGTACGAAGGCGAGCTCGGCGTCGTCATCGGCAAGCGCTGCCGCGCTGTAAGTGAAGCTGATGCGACGAGCCACATCTTCGGCTACACGTGTATCAACGATGTCACCGCGGTCGACATCCTCAATAAGGATCCCGGCTTCGCACAGTGGACGCGCGCCAAGAGCTTCGACACGTTCGGCGTTTTCGGTCCGGTGATTGCAACCGACCTTGATCCGGCAACACTCGTCGTCAGAACGATTCTGAACGATCAGGAGCGGCAGAATTATCCGGTCGCAGATGCGATATTTGCACCGGCTCAATTGGTGAGTCTCATTTCGCGCGACCTCACCCTGGAAGCGGGAGATGTCATCGCCTGCGGCACATCGGTCGGCGTCGGTTCGATGAAACCGGGCAGCACGGTTAGCATCGTCATCGACGGCATCGGCACGCTGAC
>JBGSWY010000098.1:0-4192 GCA_041751715.1 Burkholderiaceae bacterium | reverse complement strand
CATGCGCGAAGTGCGCGCGATGGCCGCCCAATACCCGGACGTGACTTTCGAAGCGGTGATGGTCGATACGATGGCGGCGCTGCTTTACCATCGCCCGCAGCAGTTCGACGTCGTGGTGATCACCAACATGTTCGGGGATATTTTGTCCAACGAAGCGGCGGCAATGAGCGGCGGACTGGGGCTCGCAGCAGCGCTGAATGCAGGCGACGATCATGCCGCCGCGAATGCCGCGCACGGCTCTGCACCGGACATTGGCGGTCAGGACCAGGCCAACCCGACATCGCTCATCCTGTCGTCCGGTATGTTGCTCGAGTGGCTCGGCGTACGGCATTCGCGTGACGATCTGCGCGTCGCCGCAGCGTGTATTGAGCACGCGCTCGATGCAGTGCTGGCCGACCCGGGCCAGCGCACCGGCGATCTGGGCGGTCCACTTGGCACCCGTGCTTTTGGCGCGAGCGTCGTCAAGCAAATCGAGCGCAGCGCCTCCGCCATTTGTAGGGCTGCCGAGGCGGCTTAGCTCTGATGCGGAGAGCGATTGGCGCAACCGAAGCCTTCACTCGAACGAAATAGCGCAGCGCGCTCCAGCGAGTTGTCGCTCGCCGAACGCTGCTACGCCGAACTGAAACGGCGCATCGTCGCCAACGAGCTGCCGCCGAACTTCAAGGCGCTCGAGCCGGAGCTGGCACTGATGCTGCGCATCAGTCGCACGCCGCTGCGCGAAGCTTTGTTGCGGCTCGAAAATGAAGGGTTGATCGAACGTGTCGCCCGGCGCGGCATGCGCGTGTTGCCGGTAGAACCCGCCGACATGGTCGAGATTTATCAGATACTGACTGGCCTGGAAGGCGCAGCGGTAGAGTTGCTTGCGGAAAAGGCACTGAGCGAGGGCGAGATTCGCCGACTCGACGCAACGATTGTGGCGATGGAAGCGGCGTTGGCATCGGAGGATCTGGTCGCGTGGGCGCAAGCCGATGAGCAATTTCACCGCACGCTGATCGAATTGTGCGGTAACCGGCGTCTAGCGCAGATGGCATTTGCATTTCGTGAACAGGTCGGCCGCGCGCGTCTGCAGACGCTGCCATCGCGCGTAAAACCGGTGCGCTCCACGGCATCGCACAAAGAACTCGTCGAATTGATCAAGCGCGGTGACGCAACCGGGGCCCGTGAGTTGCATTGGCACCAGCGCCGCCGCAGCGCCACCGAACTGACCGAAATTCTGAAGCGCTTCCAGATGCAAGGCTTGCGATGATTGGCCACGCGCCGCGTATCGCGTTGATACATGCCACTACCGTCGCGATCGAGCCGATCCAGTCGGCGTTCGCGTCGCTGTGGCCGGACGCACGCACGACCAATCTGCTGGAAGATTCGCTGGCCGCAGATCTGGCTGAGGTTGGCCATCTCACCGATACGATGACAGCGCGCCTTGTGACGTTGGCCAGCTATGTTTACGGCGCCGGTGCCGATGCTGTGCTCTTCACGTGCTCCGCGTTCGGCCCGGCGATCGAGGCGGCGAGTCGGGTGGTCCCGATCCCGGTACTAAAGCCAAATGAAGCGATGCTCGAAGAAGCGCTCGACGCAGGGCAACGCATTGGGCTGATCGCGACTTTCGGTCCGAGTATTGATTCGGTGCGCGATGAGTTGAGGACCCTCGCCGATGCACGCGGAATGCGAATCGACATTCAGACTCGAGCCGTTGCTCGCGCGCTGGAGGCTTTGCACCAAGGCTGCGCAGATGAACATGACTCACTGATAGCCGCTGCCGCGACCGAGTTGGAGGATTGCAACGTGCTAGTGCTGTCGCAGTTTTCGATGGCGCGCTCTTCTGCCCGCGTCGAAGCCGCGGCGCCCGGCGCCAGGGTGCTGACCAGTCCGGCTTCGTCGATCCACCGGCTCAAGACGCTGCTTGCCTGAACGAGTCCGCTAAACGATCGCATCCGGGTCTCCGGAAAACTCCAGCGCGCAAAAGCCGCCCCCATGGAATCTCGCAGCGACGTCGCCTGCCGGTTCACGATTGACGTCCGCCGCGTAAGCCTCGGCATCGTCGAGCGCGCAAAAACCGATCAGCGCTGCGTCGCCATTGTCCCAACGAGAGCGCGTATTGGCCGATACGCCATAGAGCATCAGGAAGTGATACTCCGGCGCCTCGATGCAGCAGCGTGCGAGCTCGACCATGTCGCGCGGGCTGATCCACGTCGAAAGTTGCCGCTCATCTTCCGGTCGCTCACGAAACGAGCCGATACGCAAGCACGCGACCGACAATCCATGCTTGTCGGCATACAACCGGCCGAGCGCCTCGCCGAAGATCTTGCTTACTCCATAACGAGTGTCCGGCCGAGGCAACGAGTCAGGATCCAATCTTCGGCTAACCGGATGGAAGCCAACCGCATGATTCGAGCTGGCAAAAACAACGCGCCGAACGCGGTTGAGCCGCGCCGCTTCGAACAGGTTGTAGGTGCCGATTATGTTGTTCGGCAGGATCACATCCCACGCGCCTTCCCTGGGCACGCCGGCAAGATGAACGATGCAGTCGATGCCATCGGTGACGCGCAGCATGGCGTCGAAGTCCGCCAAGTCCGCGCGCACCGGCTGTTGTTCGGCGCCAATGGCGGCAATCTCACGCACATCCGCAAGACGCAACAGGGGGTAGCGTCCGGCGAGCCCAGCGTGAAGCGTGCGGCCGATGGCCCCGGCTGCACCAGTGATAAGAACGCGCGTCATCTGATACGAATGTAGCCGAACTGCATGACCTCAAAGATGAAATCGGTTTTGAATGCCGAATGTGTGCTGCCTTGCCGCGGCGGCGGTGGACCAAAAGGTGAGTGTCCGGTATGGGACGCGCGACTGCGCATGCTGTATTGGGTTGATATCGATGGCCACGCGGTGCACCGCTTTGATCCGGCCACTGTGCGTGACGAAGTGCGCGATGTCGGAGAGCAGATCGGGTCACTTGCACTGCATTCGGCGCCGGGGCGACTGTTGATCGCCACGCGTTCCGGCTTGCACTTTATTGACTTCGCCACCGGCGACAAGCAATTGCTGCTCGCCCCGGAGCCTGGCCAGGTCCTGAACCGCATGAACGACGGTCGTTGCGATCCGGCTGGCCGCTTTTGGGTCGGCTCGATGCGCGATCCATCGTCGCCCGCGGATCGCTATGGCGCGCTGTACAGGATCGAGCCCGATCTGCGCTGCACCCGCGTGCTCGACGGGCTGGGCACAGCCAATGGGCTTGCGTTTTCACCGGACGCAAAGACGATGTATCTCTCCGATTCGAACACGATGGTGCGCACGATCTGGGCGTTTGACTTCGATGTCACCAGCGGCGACATCAGTCGCCGGCGCGTATTCGCGCACACACAGGGCGAGGAAGGCCGACCCGACGGTGGTTGCTGCGACGCTGACGGCGGCTACTGGTCGGCCCAGATTGACGCGTCGCGTGTAGTGCGATACGACCCCGCAGGCCGCATCGACAAAGTCGTCATGCTTCCGGTCAAATGGCCGTCGATGGCCGCCTTCGGAGGAGAGCGACTGGATACGCTCTACATCACCACCATTCGCCGCGGCGGCGCTGCGATGGATTGGCCGGAACAGCCGCTGGCCGGCAGTTTGTTTGCATGCGTTCCAGGAGTGCGCGGTCTGCGCGAACCGGTGTTCGGCGCCAGAGCTGACGACCGGATCGCTATGTCATCCCCAGGGCGTCGGCGTAGTCGCGGACGACAGTAGCCGGAGTGCAACTTGGGCCGTCAGGTTGCGCAGCGGCGTGGACAACATCCGCAGGCAGCACAAGCACAAACTCCGAGCCGTGACCGGGCCCGGCGCTATGCGCGGTGATGCTGCCGCCATGACTCACCGCCAGGTCACGCGCCACGGCGAGCCCGATACCTAAACCGCCGCATAGTCTTCCGTGCTCGTCATCGACGCGCGCGAACATTTCAAAGATGCGCCCGAGCTCTGTGGCCGGAATGCCGATGCCGGTGTCACGCACGCGAACTTCGACTGTGCCACTCGCCGAATCAAGGCGCGCCGCCAAGCGGATTTGACCGCCTTCGGGCGTGTACTTAACTGCGTTGGTCAGCAGATTGGTAACGACCTGGATCAACCGCGCCCCGTCCGCATTTAGGTGCACCGACGCCAGCGGCATCAGCAATTCGAGCTCGTGCTGCTTGGCGTCGATCAGCGGCCGAACCGCCTCGACGGC
>JBGSWY010000097.1:0-5286 GCA_041751715.1 Burkholderiaceae bacterium | reverse complement strand
TTGCACGCCGGATTCAAAGCCCGATCCCACCTTCAGCTGCGCCGCCTTCGCTGCCAGCTTTTGCACGAACTCGTCATAAATTGTTTCGTGCACGTAAAAGCGATTGGTGCAGACGCACGTCTGGCCGGCGTTACGGTACTTCGCCGCCACTGCGCCCTCGACCGCCGCGTCGAGCTCAGCATCGTCGAACACGATAAAGGGGGCATTTCCGCCCAACTCGAGCGAAAGCTTCTTAAGGGTCGGTGCGCTTTGCTGCATCAGGATGCGCCCCACCGCGGTCGAGCCGGTGAATGACAGCTTGCGTACCACGTCCGACTCGCACAACGTCTTGCCGACCGCAATCGAGTTGGACTCGTCGGCGGGCACCACGTTAAACACGCCCGGAGGCAGGCTGGCGCGCTGTGCGAGCTCGGCCAGTGCCAGCGCCGATAGCGGTGTCTGCTCGGCCGGCTTGACCACCACGGTACATCCGGCGGCGATCGCAGGCGCCACCTTGCGCGTGATCATCGCGTTCGGAAAATTCCACGGCGTGATCGCGGCCGCTACTCCAATCGGCTCCTTCCATACCAGCAGGCGCTTGTCATCCGCTGTGGTCGGAATCGTGTCGCCGTAAACGCGCTTGGCTTCTTCCGCAAACCATTCGATGAACGACGCGCCGTAAACGACCTCACCGCGGCTTTCGGCCAGCGGCTTGCCCTGCTCGGCGGTCATCAGTTTCGCCAGATCTTCCTGATGCGCGATGATCAACTCGAACCAGCGCCGCATCGCGGCCGCACGCTCCTTCGCAGTCTTGGCGCGCCAGCCCGGCAGGGCTTGCTGCGCAGCGTCGATCGCGCGCTGCGCGTCCGGCGCCTTGCAGTTGGCGACCTTGGCGATCTCGACGCCGTCGGCGGGATTCTGAACGGCAAAGCGGGCGCGCGACGCTGCGCCCTTCCATTCGCCTCCGATGTAGGCGTCGGTCTTCAGCAACGCGCCGTCGGTCAATGGCGGCAGCCCCACTTTTTGCAACATGTGAATCTCCTGCAAGTGTCACGTGAAGCCGCAAGGATACTGCCGAGCGCGCCGCTAAACTCATGCCGATGACGTTCGATCAACTCCCGGCCGCGTTGCAGGGATGGCTGCGTACGATGCGCGAGCGAGGTTCGACGCGCGATGCGGTGCTGCAGGCGTTGATAGCGGCGAAGTACGACAAGCGTCATGCCAGCGATGTCGTCGCTGCGGCGTGGCGCGACCCTCTGCAGCAAGCGACGACGGAGCAGCATGCTGTGCACGCAGCCGCGCCAACGGTCGAGAAAAACCCGATACCGCGCCTGGTGCAAGGGCTGCAACCGCAACCGCAGGCGCTGAGCGCACAACTGGTCGAAACGCCCAACAGCCTGGACACATCGGACCGCGCGATCGAGATGCTGTTCGTAATGGCGTCGCCTCGCGTGGTGTTGTTCGGCAACGTGCTGTCGGATGACGAATGCGAGTTGCTGATCGAACAATCGCGCAGCAAACTGCAGCGCTCGAGCGTGGTGAATGCAAGCACCGGTGCTTACGATGTTCATCCGCATCGGACGAGCTCCGGCACCCACTTCAATCGAGGCGAAAACGAATTGATCAGCCGGGTAGAGCGGCGCATTGCCGAGCTGTTGGACTGCCCGCTCGACCATGGCGAA
This sequence comes from Burkholderiaceae bacterium, assembly GCA_041751715.1. GTDB lineage: Bacteria > Pseudomonadota > Gammaproteobacteria > Burkholderiales > Burkholderiaceae_F > JACCZX01. The sequence goes on along the minus strand of JBGSWY010000097.1, from coordinate 3,625 downwards.
CCAATACAGGTACTCCATTACCAGCCCGGCGGCGAATATAAGCCGCACTACGATTACTTCGATCCGGCGCTGCCCGGAAATCACGATGTGCTGGCGCAAGGCGGTCAACGCATCAGCACGCTGATCACGTATCTGAACGACGTGGAAGTCGGCGGATCGACCGTCTTTCCCGAGATCGGGCTGGATGTGCTGCCGCGCAAAGGCCATGCGGTCTACTTCGCGTATTGCGATGACGACGGCGCGCTCGATACGCGCACGTTGCACGGCGGAAGCCCGGTTGCCAGCGGTGAAAAATGGATCGCCACGATGTGGTTTCGGCAGCGCGCCTACGGCGGTCCCGGCGCATAAAGAGCGGCCTCCTCGGTGGCCTCGGCTGGCGCGAAAAAAAACCGCGGCGTGCCGCGGTTTTTAAATGAGTACGTCCGACTTACATCGGGCGGATTTGCGACGCCTGCGGGCCCTTGGGGCCCTGCTTGACCACGAACTCCACTTGCTGATTCTCCGTCAGTGTCTTGAAGCCGCTACCGACGATCTCGCTGTAATGCGCGAAGAGATCGGCGCCGCCGCCGTCCGGGGTAATGAAGCCAAAACCCTTGGACTCGTTGAACCACTTTACTTTGCCACTAGCCATTTTGATTACGTTCCTAAAAAATCGCGCGCGCGCCGACATGGCGCTCCACGCATGCAAGCGGATCAAGCAACGTAACCGGGGGAGCTGCCAAGAGCATCGTCGCGATACGGCTAACGAGATGTAGGACGAGTCGAAGGGTACTGAACTTGAAGCGAATGCGGCCGGCAGGGTACTCGATCGTAGACAGTTTGTCGAGTGAACCCTGTCCTTTTCCTCTTGATTACGCCGTTTCGGCGGGATTTGGTAGGTCGTGGCAGATTCGAACTGCCGACCAACGGATTAAAAGTCCGCTGCTCTACCAGCTGAGCTAACGACCCATTTGAACAACGAAAGATTATGCCGGAGCGCTCAATGCCGGGTCAAACCACGGCGTCGTCCGAATCTTCCAGCAGGACGGTCGGTCGCTCGGCAATGATCGCTTCGAACTCGACGCTGATCAGCGTGCCGGGACAGGCTTGATCGGTCGAGTTCGGATTGAAGCTGACGCGCAGCAATGCGCTGTGCTGTTCCGCGATCTCGCGCACGATAGCGAGCCCGAGGCCACTGCCGTCGACGTTGGTGCCCAGAATTCGATAGAAGCGATCGAACACGTGCGACCGTTCGCTCTCAGGTATTCCGGGGCCGGTATCTTCAACCTCCAGATATGCGGCGCCGCTGTCCCGTCGAACGCGAACCGTCACCGAACCGCCCGACGGCGTATAGCGAATGGCGTTGTCGACCAGGTTTCGCAGCAGCTCGCGCACCAGCACCGGAGAAGCAAAAACGCGCACCTGGCGCTCGCCTTCCTCGAAGCCGAGATCCAGCCCGTGCGCAATCGCCTCCGGCACAAAGGTCTGCATCAGTTCGCGCGCCAGGTTGCCGAGATCGATCACCCGCATGCCGCCGGGATCGGTGGCCAGATGCTCCGCACGCGCCAGCGACAGCAGCTGATTGATCAGGTGCGTTGCGCGTTCGGTGGCGGTAGCGATCTGCCGCAGACTGCGCTTCAGTTCCTGCGGATCGGTTTCTCGCAGCGCAAGCTCGGCCTGCGTTCGCAATCCCGCCAGCGGTGTCTTCATCTGGTGCGCCGCGTCGGCTAAAAAGCGCTGCTGCAAGTGAATATTCAGCGTCAGCCGCTCGAGCAGCTCGTTGAACGACGCGACCACGGGCGAGATCTCGTCCGGCGCTGCGCGCGGATCGATCGGCGATAGATCATCGGGTTTGCGGGCGCGAATATGAGCCTGCAGCACGCTCAGCGGTGCAAGACCGCGCGACAGCCCGAACCACACGAGCAGGACCGCCACCGGCAGCAGCACGAACTGCGGCGCCATCACGCCCGCGACGATCTCGTTGGCAAGCTGGGTGCGTTTGTCCAGTGTCTCGGCGACCTGAACGAGGGCGTAGGCCGGTGCACCGTCGCGCCGCAATTCAACCCATGTGTGGGCAATCCGTACCTCGGTGGCGCGCAGCCGGTCAAACCGATACTTGATCTGGTGCGGCACCGGAGTTTCGTCTTCCGGCGGAATCGTCAGATCACGATCGCCGGCGACGAACTCGCTGCGCGCGCCCAGCACCATGTACTTGACGGAGTCGGTACCGTCGTCGCGCAACAGCTCTCCCGCCGGGGCGGGAAGCTGCAACGAAACCTGCCCGCCGGATTCCTTGACATGGTAGGCAAGGACCGACACGGCGTCGCCCAGACTCCGGTCGAACGGAACGTTGGCAATCGACTCTGCGCCTACATAGGTCAGCGTCACGCTGATCGGCCACAAAAGCAGCAATGGCGCCAGCATCCAGTCGAGAATCTCGTTGAACAGCGACCGTGTTTCGGTCGCGGTTCGCAGCGGGTTCTGGTAACCGGCCACCTGCGGGGGCGGCGCCGGCGGCAATCGGGCCGCCGATCTATTGAGCCGCGGCAACGGCAAGAACGGAGACCTGGCGCGAATGCGCTCGATCGGCTTGCCTTCGTCGGGCATCGCGCAGGTGCGGCTTAGGCGGTGGCGACGGCCGGCGCACTGGAGGCGTCGGCAAAGCGCTCGAGGTAGTAACCGAGCCCGCGCACCGTCACGATGCGAACGCCACCCACTTCGATCTTGCGGCGCAATCGATGCACGTACACCTCGATCGCGTTATTGCTGACCTCTTCGCCCCAGCTGCACAGGTGATCGACCAACTGCTCCTTGCTGACCAGCCGGCCGGGACGCTGCAGCAGAATCTCGAGCAGGCCGAGTTCGCGCGCCGACAGGTCGAGCACCTGTTCGTTCAAAGTCGCGACGTGCCCCACCTGATCCAGCGCCAGCGGTCCGTGCCTGAGCAGCGTCTGAGCGCCGCCCGCGGCTCGCCGTGTCAGGGCGCGTGCCCGCGCTTCGAGCTCGGACAAGGCGAACGGCTTGGCCATGTAGTCGTCGGCGCCGAGGTCCAGGCCCTTGACCCGTTGTTCGACGCTGTCGGCCGCCGTCAGAATCAACACCGGCACGCTGGAGTTGCGGGTGCGCAGCCGCCTCAGCACGTCCAGACCTGACAGCTGCGGCAGGCCGATGTCCAGAATCAGCAGATCGAAGGTCTGCGCGGCCAGCGCCGCATCGGCCTTGTCGCCGCTTTCGACCACATCGACCGCGTAGCCGCCGGCCCGCAATGAGCGCGACAGCCCATCGGCCAGAACCGCATCGTCCTCGGCTATCAGGATTCGCATTGCTTCCCTTCCCGCACCGGTTGGTATGCTCGGCGACGAAGTCTAGCCTCGCTTGCGCGTTCGGCTACCGCCAGAAACCGATTGACTTTTTATACTGTATGTATTTACAGTGCGCTGTAATTATTTACAGCAACGTTCAACCGGACAGCAGCGGAGGCAGCGATGGATGACGGAAGGAGTCTTTTGGTGGCAGACAGCAAGGAGCGGCAAAAGGCGTTGGCTGCCGCATTGGCGCAGATCGAGAAGCAGTTCGGCAAGGGCTCGATCATGCGCATGGCCGATGGTGAAGTGGCCGAGGACATCCAGGTCGTTTCGACCGGCTC
>JBGSWY010000096.1:0-2319 GCA_041751715.1 Burkholderiaceae bacterium | reverse complement strand
GGCATCAACAGACCAACGAAACGCCTCGGCTACGATGCTGAAAGCGTAACGCACCCTTTCGGCGCATGTCCCAAATCGAATCAATCCCAGCAACGTTGGTCCCCGGAGACGGTATCGGCCCCGAGATCACCGACGCGGTGGTCGAAATCCTCGATGTTCTCGGCAAGCCTTTTGCGTGGGAGGTTCAACCGGGCGGCATGGCCGCGATAGAGAAATCGGGTGACCCGTTGCCCGCTGCCCTGCTCGACAGCATTCGCCGCACGCGACTGGCCTTGAAGGGGCCGCTGGCAACGCCGGTCGGCGGTGGCTTTCGCTCGGTCAACGTGCGGCTGCGCGAGGAATTCAAGCTGTACGCCAATCTGCGTCCGGCGCGCACGTTGATCGCGGGAGGGCGCTACGAAGACATCGACATTGTGCTGGTGCGCGAAAACCTTGAAGGCCTGTACGTCGGGTTCGAGCACTACATTCCGATCGACGGCGATCCGCACGCGGTCGCAATTTCATCGGGCGTCAACACGCGCGCCGGGTCGCGCCGCATTGGAGAGTTCGCCTTCGACTACGCGTTGAAAAACGGCCGCAGGAAAGTCACGATCGTGCACAAGGCCAATGTGCTGAAGGCGCTGACCGGAATATTTCTCGACACCGCGCGCGAAGTCGCAAAAAAGTATGAAGGCAGGGTGGCGGTGGACGATCGCATCGTCGATGCGTGCGCGATGCAGCTGGTGCTGAAGCCGTGGCAGTTCGATGTGATCGTCACCACCAACTTATTTGGAGACATTTTGTCGGACGAGATCGCCGGCCTGGTCGGCGGTCTCGGCATGGCGCCCGGGGCCAATATCGGCGCCGATGCGGCCATCTTCGAAGCGGTGCACGGCTCCGCGCCCGATATCGCCGGCAAGGGAGTCGCCAATCCGCTGGCATTGTTGCTGGCAGCCGCGCTGATGCTGGATCATGTCGGGCGCAACGATGCCGCACGCAAAGTTCGAACCGCGATCGACCAGACACTGCGCGACGATGGCGTGCGCACGGGCGATCTGGGCGGCAGTGCGACGACCAGGGACATCACGCGGGCAATCGCGCGCCGGTTGACGAGCCAATGACCTTGAAGATCCGCGCCGCTGTTCTCGAAACGATGGGAGCCGCGCGTCCCTACGCAACCTCGCGCCCGCTGCAGATCGAAGAGCTGGATCTCGCGCCGCCTGGCGTGGGCGAAATTCTGGTGCGCATCAAGGCGGCCGGGCTGTGCCACTCGGATCTGTCGGTCATCAACGGCGATCGACCGCGTCCGATGCCGATGGCACTCGGTCACGAGGCCGCGGGCATCGTCGAGCAACTCGGCGACGGCGTTAACGATCTTGAGCTCGGCGATCACGTCGTGCTGGTGTTCGTGCCGAGCTGCGGCCATTGTCATCCTTGCGCCGAAGGGCGGCCCGCCTTGTGCGAGCCGGGCGCCGCAGCCAATGGCGCCGGCACCTTGCTCCATGGCACACGCCGGCTGACGCGTGACGGCCGGACGATCCATCATCATCTGGGCTGCTCAGCGTTTGCCACGCATGCCGTCGTGTCGCGCCGCTCGGCGATCAGGATCGATCGCGAGTTGCCGTTCGAGCAGGCGGCGTTGTTTGGTTGCGCCGTGCTGACAGGAGTCGGCGCCGTGGTGAACACCGCGCCCGTGCGGGCGGGCTCGTCCGTGGCAGTGGTCGGCCTGGGCGGTGTAGGCCTCGCATCAGTGCTCGGCGCGGTAGCGGCGGGCGCACGTCACGTGATCGCCGTCGATCTCGCAGACGACAAACTGGCCCTGGCCAGCACGATCGGAGCGACACACGTCTTCAATGCCGGCATGACCGACATCGTCGAAGCAATCCGCGAAGCGAGCGCTGGCGGCGTCGACACTGCGATCGAAATGGCCGGCTCGACGCGCGCGTTCGATCTCGCGTATCGAGTCACGCGGCGTGGTGGCACGACGGTCACTGCGGGTTTGCCGCCGGCGAATGCCACGTGGCCGATGCCGGCAGTCAATCTGGTCGCTGAAGAGCGCACGATCAAGGGCAGCTATGTCGGGACCTGCGTTCCGTCACGCGACATTCCGCGCTACGTGGACTTGTTTCGCGGCGGGCGCCTGCCGGTGGACCGTTTGCTGAGCGGCACGCTTGCACTCTCCGACATCAATCGCGGCTTCGATCTCCTGCACGAAGGCAGGGCCGTCCGACAAGTGGTTATCCCCTAGCCTGCTGCATGGCAACAAGCGCAACGGGCCAACAATTTTTCGGACGACAACGATGTTGTAGCTAGAATCGCCCGGCGCGATGCGGGGTGCAT
>JBGSWY010000095.1:0-9377 GCA_041751715.1 Burkholderiaceae bacterium | reverse complement strand
AGGTCGTCATCGCCTTGCGCAGCTCGAAGGAAAATCCGCCCGTCGGATCGCCAGGCTCGGTACGGCCGCGGCCATCGATGCGGGAGAGATTCTTCGCATCCGACGGCGGCGCGTCGCCGTAGTTGACGCGGCCGGTGGAGTCGATCCAGCGGTACTGCGCGAGTGCCGGCAGCGCCGCCGTCAGCAGCGCAGTGACCAGTACTGCGCAATCAAGTCGATAACGATGCGATTCCATTTGCCCTAATTGACCATACCGTTGTGTCGCAGCAGCGCATCGATCGTCGGCTTGCGGCCGCGAAACGCAACGAACGACTGCATCGCCGGACGGCTGCCTCCGACAGCGAGTATTTCGTCCCGGAATCGGCCTCCGATCGATGCGTTCAACACACCGCCTTCCTCGAACGCGGAATACGCATCGGCCGACAGCACTTCGGCCCATTTGTAGCTGTAATAGCCTGCGGCGTAACCGCCGGCGAAGATGTGCGAGAAAGCGAGATGAAAACGGTTGTATTCGGGCGGAACCAGCACAGAAACTTCGCGCCGTACCTCGGCCAGCAGCTTCATCACGCGCGCTTCATCGGCCATTTCAGTGCCCGAATGCAGCAGCATGTCGAACAGCGCGTATTCGAGCTGGCGCACGGTGAACAGCCCGCTCTGGAAGTTCTTCGCCGCCAGCATTTTCTCGAACAACTCACGCGGCAGCTTCGCACCGGTGTCGACGTGCCCGGTCAGCATCTGCAGAACTTCCCATTCCCACGCGAAGTTCTCCATGAACTGCGACGGCAGCTCGACCGCATCCCACTCGACCCCGGCAAGGCCAGAAATCGATGGCTCGCCGACCTGCGTCAGCATGTGATGCAGTCCATGGCCGAACTCGTGAAACAGTGTCAACACCTCGTCGTGCTTGAAGGTGGCCGGCCTGCCGCCTGACGGGGGCGAACAATTGCAGGTCAGAAACGACACCGGCGTCGCAAGACCTGTGCGCCGCGTGCGGCGGCTCCTCGCGTCGTCCTGCCACGCTCCACCCTGCTTGTGATCGCGCGCGTAGAGATCAAGGTAGAACTGCCCAACCAGCTCTCCCTGCAGATTCTCGATTCGGAAAAAACGCACGTCAGGGTGCCATGCCGGCGCACTCTCCTCGCGGATTGCCACGGCAAACAGTATTTCGACCACCTTGAACAGCCCAGCCAGCACGCGCGGCTCGGTGAAGTATTGCTTCAGCTCCTGCTCAGAGAACGAGTAGCGCTGCTCGCGCAGTTTTTCGCCGGCGTACGACACATCCCAGGGCTGCAGATCGCCGATGCCGAGCTCGCTCGATGCGAACTCGCGCAGCTCAGCAATATCGCGCTCCGCGAACGGCTTCGCGCGCCGCGCAAGATCGCGCAGGAATTCCAGCACCTCGGCCGGGCTTTCGGCCATCTTCGGCACCAGCGATACCTCGGCGAAGCTCTTGTAGCCGAGCACCTGCGATTGTTCGCGCCGCAGCTTCAGCAGTTCGGTCATCAACGGGCCGTTGTTCCATTCGGGCCTGCCGAATTCCGAAGCGCGCGTGTGGTAAGCGCGATGAAGCTGCTGCCGCAGCGCGCGGTCGTCGGCGTAATCGACGATCGCCGACCAGCTCGGAAACTGCAGCGAAATTTTATAACCCGTCTTGCGATCGGCTTGCGCAGCCTCGGCCAGCATCTGCAGCGCGTCTTGCGGTACGCCGGCCAGCGCGCGTGTGTCGTCGATGTAAAGCGCAAACGCATTGGTGGCGTCAAGCACGTTTTCCGCGAATCGCGTCGATACCTGCGCTTCGCGCTCGCGGATCTGCTTGAAGCGCTGTTTCTGATCGCCCCCCAACTCGGCGCCGCCGAGTCGAAAGTCGCGCAATTCGTTTTCGATCACCTTGCGCCTTGCGGCTGGCCAAGCATTGAACTCGGACGCAGCCGCAAGCGCCTTGAACCTGGCATACAGCGCTTCGTTCTGCGACAGTTCGGTCCAGAATGCAGTGAGCTTCGGCAGATTGTCGTTGTACCGCTCGCGCAGTTCCGGCGTGTCGACCACCGCGTTCAGGTGCGATACCGCGCCCCAGGCACGGCCAAGCCGGTCGGTCGCTTCGTTCAGCGGTTCGACCACCGTGTCCCAGCTGGAACCAGCATCGGATGCGGTGACCTGTGCCACTACGTTGCGCGCTTCGTCCAGCAACTGATCGACCGCCGGCGTGATGTGCCCGGGCTGAATTTCGCCAAAGCGCGCCAGGCCGGAAAAGTCGAGCAATGGATTGAGGTCGTCTTTCGTCGGCAGATTGCGGTTCATGGTTTCGATTCGATCCGATTGATGATTCCGGCGCGGCGCTCGGCCGCTTCCACCGTGTTCGTCAGCAGCATCGCGATCGTCATCGGCCCGACACCGCCCGGTACGGGCGAAATCCAGCCGGCCACCTGGCTGACGTTCTGGAAGTCGACGTCGCCCGCGAGCTTGCCTTCCGGCGTCCTGTTGGTGCCGACATCGATCACCACCGCGCCGGGCTTGACCATGTCGGCCGTTACCAGATTGCGGCGGCCCACGGCGGCGACGAGTATGTCGGCCTGGCGCGTGATCGAAGCCAGATCGCGTGTCCTGCTGTGCGCCATCGTGACGGTGGCATTGGCACCCAGTAGCAACATGGCCATCGGCTTGCCGACCATATTCGAGCGGCCGAGCACGACCGCATGGCTGCCTTCGATCGGTGCATCGATCGACTCCAGCATCTTCATCACACCATAGGGAGTGCACGAGCGAAAATGGGGGGTCCCCATCAAGGTCAATCCGGCATTGGTTGCGTGTAGTCCGTCCACGTCTTTCTCGAACGCGATCGATTCGAGCACACTGGCTGTGCTCATATGCTTGGGTATCGGCGTCTGCACCAGGATGCCGTGCACGTGCGGATCGTCATTCAACTGGGCGATACGTGCCAGCAGCGCTGATTCGGTGGCGTCGGCCGGCAGCCGATCGATCCATGAGCGAATTCCGATCTGGTCGCACGCCACTGCCTTGTTGCGCACGTAGATTGCAGAGGCCGGATCGTCGCCGACCAGGATTACCGCCAACCCTGGCGGGTGACCGGCCGCAGTCAGGCGATCAACCCTTGCTGCGAGTGCTTCGCGGATGCGACCCGCCAGCGCCTTGCCATCGATGATGCGTGCCGTCACGAGCCATCCTGCGTCGATCAAAGGCCGCGAGTCTAGACGGGACGCTACTGCGACAGCGCACCTCCCGCCAGCACGGTGCGCATCAAATCGGCGACCGTGTTCGCGTTCATCTTGTCCATGATGTTGGCGCGGTGCGCCTCCACCGTCTTGATAGAAATCCCCAGATCATCGGCGATCTGCTTGTTCAGCCGGCCGGCGACAATCCGCTCGAGCACCTGTTGCTCGCGCGGGGTCAGCTTGGCCAGCAGTGCCTCGCTGAGCCGCTGCCGCTCGTTGGACGATGCGCGTGTTCGCGCTTCGTTCAACATACGTTCGACCAGCGCCTTCAGCGCCGCCTGGTCGAACGGCTTCTCGATAAAGTCCACTGCGCCCTTTTTCATCGTCGACACGGCCATCGGCACATCGCCATGCCCGGTGATAAAGATGATCGGCAGTTGCGACTTGCGCGCGATCAGCTGCTCCTGCAGTTCAAGACCGCTCATCCCGGGCATGCGGACGTCGAAAATCGCAACGGCGATCGCGGCCGGATCGTGATTCGCAAGAAACTTCTCGGCGCTGTCAAACCCGATCACGCGATAGCGACTCGCTTCGAGCAGCCACTGCACGGAATCGCGCACCGCGTCATCATCGTCGACGACGTACACCACGCCCACTGTTTCAGCAGTTTCGTTCACTTGACTTCCTCTCTTGCTTCACTGGGTTCGCTGGATCGTGCCAGCGGCAGCGTGAACACGAAGATCGCTCCGCCATCGGGGTTGCGCTCGACCGATAACCGGCCATGATGGAATTCGACGATCGAGCGGCAAATATTGAGCCCCATTCCCATCCCTTCGGACTTGGTGCTGAAAAACGGTTGGAACAAATTGGCGGTGTGCAGTTCCGAAATGCCTGAGCCGTGGTCGATCACGGAAAACTCGGCCATATCGTCCTGCCGCCGTACCACCAGATCAATTCTGCGCACGCGTGCTTCGTCCATCGCGTCGACTGCGTTCTTCAGCAGATTGAGCAGCAGCTGTTCGATCAGGATCGGATCGACATCGAGCGGCGGCAAATCGGCTTCGACGTCGGTGTGAATCTGGATGTCTTTCTTCGCGGCTTCGATGTCGGCAAATCCGATAGCGTCTTCGACGATGCGCGCTACATCGGTCGGCCGCCGCCGCGGTTCCGCACGCTTAACGAATTCCCGGATGCGCCGGATGATGTGGCCTGCGCGCTGTGCCTGGCCCGCCGTCTTTTCCAGCGCAGGCAGCAATTCATCGTTCGACATGCCGCCATCTTTCATACGGGACACGGCGCCGAGGCTGTAGTTGCTGATCGCCGTCAACGGCTGGTTCAGCTCATGTGCCAGCGACGACGCCATCTCGCCCATCGTCATCAGGCGCGACGTCAGCTCCACCTTGCCCTGCTGCTGCCGCATCATGTCTTCGGTGGCCTTGCGCTCGGTGATGTCCGTAGCGATCTGCAGGCAGACATCACGGCCGTCGACCCAGCGTACGTCCCGCGTGCGGACGTCGAACCAGCGTGAGACCCCGGCGTCGAAGGCTTCGCCCGCCACGGCGAACGCGGGCAGCGCGAAACTCAGGCGCCGATGACCTGCCGGTGTCGATCCATACAGGTCGCGATAGCTGCGATTGGCAAACAGCAGTTCGTCGCCGCGATCGTTAGCAACGACGGAGACTGCGGCATCCAGCGATTCGAGCACGGTTGTGAAGCGCTCGTGCGCCGCGGCCAGTTGTTCGCTGATACGTTTCGGTTCGGTGATATCCGCCATGGCCGACATCCATCCAAGCTGCTCGCCGTCGTCAGCAAGCAAGGCAGAGAAATACATCCTTGCATCGAACGTCGAGCCGTCGCGCCGCAGCACCTTTAGTTCGAAGCCGCTGGCCGGCGCGCGGCCCGCCAGCACGATCTTCTGTTTCGCGTCATATTCGGCATGCCGCTCGACTGGCCAGTAGCGAAACGGTGGCGCCTCGCCGACCAGCTCGACGGCTGACCAACCAGTCATCTGGCTGAAGGCCTGGTTGACGTGCCGCAATACGCCCTGGCGGTCGATCACTCCCATGCCGGTGGCCAGCGAGTCCTCCATGGCGCGGCGAAATGCCGTCTCGGTACGCAACACGCGCTCGACCTGCGCCTGTTTCGCGTCGCGCCGTGCCAGCGCCACCAGCGTGACCATCACCGTCAGCGTCAGACCTCCGACCAGCCATGACAGTGCATTGCCGAGTACCGGCGAGCGCTGTCTGAATGGCGACGCCTGCACGGTGACTCCGTCGGGCAACAGCGGAACGGCGACCGCATAGCGCGGCTCATCGGCTGGCGCTTCACTGCGGGTCGATGCGGCGAGAATCACACCCGCTTCATCGAGCAATGCGATTCGATAGTGTTGACCGAACTCGGGCTTGACGGTCTGCCGCAGCAACTCCGGCAACGAGACGCGCGCAATCACGGCACCGATGTAGCGGTCATCGCTGAACACGGGCGTGATCAGATCGGTGAACGGGCTGCCGTTATCGGAGCTCGGCCTCGACGTGTCCTCGTAAGGCCGCGAGAAAAGAGTGGTATGCGCGTCGCGCGCCCGCTTGATGACGGAGCGCGTGACCTCGGCTCCGATCTCGGACGCGGCCGGGCGCGCCCAGTCCGCGAGTGGATGGGGCGATTGCACCGACCAGCGCACGCGGTCCTCCCCGTCGACGTAGGCGAGATGCAGCATTTCGGACTTCGACATCATCACTTCGCGGCCGGTCGACGCGAATCGGCTCTCGTTGTATTTGGCATCGCCGATTTCGAGTCCGATGCTGGTCGTTGCCTCGGTCATCGCCTGCAAGCGCAAAGACAACGACTGCGCCAGGGTGTCGACATCGCGAATCAGCGCATCACGTTGCAGTTCGCGATCTTCCTTGATCAGTAGATAGCCGAGGCCGGCAATCGACGCCGCGAGCATCAAAATTGCCAGCAGATGCGCGTAACGGCTGGGATCGAACCGATGCGTCTTCGCGCGCGCCATTCGATCGAAGGCGAGCAATACAGAGTCGGTCGGCGGTGTCGAGCGTGCGGACATGAAGGCTAGCTATTATGTTTCGGATCGCATCCCCGCTTGAGCCGCCGTGCTTTTTCGTATAGCGAAATTCAATGCCGCTATTTGAAAATCCACGGCCCGCTGGTATCGTCGCGCCCAGACCATAGGAGACAACATGTCCGCACTCCCCCAGCAGGCGGCCAACGATCCCGACACGCTTGAAACCGCCGAGTGGCTGGACGCGCTCGAGGCGGTGATTGAACGCGAAGGCCCACAGCGCGCGCACTTTCTGCTCGAAGCGCTGATCGACAAGGCGCGTCGTTCGGGCACTCACATTCCGTATTCGGCCAACACGGCCTACATCAACACGATCCCGCCGCATCTTGAGGAGCAATCGCCCGGCGACGCTGCGCTTGAAGAGCGAATCCGCTCGTACTGTCGGTGGAATGCGATGGCGATGGTGGTTCGCGCCAATCGTGGTGAGGGCGACCTCGGAGGGCATATCGCAAGTTATGCATCGTCGAGCACGCTGATGGAAGTTGGTTTCAATCACTTCTGGCGCGCGCCGTCCGGCGACTCGGGCGGCGACCTGATCTACTTTCAGGGGCACTCCGCGGCCGGTGTTTACGCGCGCGCATTCCTTGAAGGGCGCCTGACCGAAGAGCAGCTGATCAATTTTCGGCGCGACGTCGACGGCAAGGGCGTGACGTCATACCCGCATCCGAAACTGATGCCGCAGTTCTGGCAGTTCCCTACGGTGTCGATGGGCCTCGGGCCGATCCAAGGCATCTACCAGGCGCGCTTCCTGCGCTATCTGCATGCGCGCGGAATTGCGAACACCGACGGGCGCAAGGTCTGGGTGTTTTGCGGTGACGGCGAAATGGACGAGCCCGAATCGCTCGGCGCGATCGGTCTCGCTGCGCGCGAAAAACTCGACAACCTGATTTTTGTCGTGAACTGCAACCTGCAGAGGCTCGACGGCCCGGTGCGCGGCAACGGCAAGATCATCCAGGAGCTCGAAGGCACTTTTCGCGGCGCCGGATGGAATGTGATCAAGCTGATCTGGGGTTCGTACTGGGATCCGCTGCTGGCGCGCGATCACGAAGGCCGGTTGTTGCGCGTGATGGAAGACACCGTCGACGGCGAGTATCAGAACTTCAAGGCCAACGACGGCGCATTCGTGCGCAAGAACTTCTTCGGCAAGGATCCCAAGCTGCTCGAGATGGTGTCGCGCATGAGCGACGAAGATATATGGCGGCTCAATCGTGGTGGTCACGATCCGCACAAGATCTATGCGGCGTATGCAGCGGCGACCCAACATACCGGCCAGCCGACTGTGATCCTCGCGAAGACCGTCAAGGGCTATGGCATGGGCAAGGTCGGCGAGGGCAAGAACCCGACGCATCAGCTGAAAAAGCTCGACGACGCCGCAATCCGCGAGTTTCGCGACCGCTTCGCGATTCCTGTGCCCGACGACAAGCTTGATGAAGTGCCGTTTTTCAGACCGGCGGAAGATTCGCCGGAGATGAAGTACCTGCTCGAGCGGCGTCAGGCGCTCGGTGGATTCTTGCCGCAGCGACGCCGCAATGCCGACGAAAAAATCGCCGCACCCGGGCTCGATGCGTTCCAGGCTGTGCTCGAGCCGACCTCCGAGAGCCGCGAGATTTCAACCACACAGGCGTTCGTGCGGTCGTTAACGCAACTGGTGCGCGACAAAAGCGTCGGCCCGCGCGTGGTGCCGATCATTCCGGATGAAGCGCGCACGTTCGGCATGGAAGGCATGTTTCGCCAGCTTGGCATTTATTCATCGCAGGGGCAGTTGTACGAACCGGTCGACAAAGACCAGGTGATGTATTACCGCGAAGACAAGAAAGGTCAGATACTCGAAGAAGGCATCAACGAAGCGGGCGCGATGAGCTCCTGGATCGCGGCGGCCACTTCGTATTCGACCAACAATCGCATCATGGTGCCGTTTTACATTTTCTATTCGATGTTCGGCTTCCAGCGCGTAGGCGATCTGGCGTGGGCGGCGGGCGACATGCAGGCGCGCGGATTCCTGCTCGGAGCCACGGCGGGCCGTACGACACTAAACGGCGAAGGCCTGCAGCATCAGGATGGCCACTCGCATCTGATGAGCTCGACCATTCCGAACTGCGTCAGCTATGACCCGACATTCGCGCATGAAGTAGCCGTGATCATTCAGCGCGGGCTTGAACGCATGGTGCAAAACCAGGAAAACGTCTGGTACTACATCACCCTGATGAATGAGAACTACCCGCAGCCGGGACTGAAGAAAGGCCAGGAAGAAGGCATTCTTAAGGGCATGTACCTGCTGCGTGAAGGTCCGGCCGGAAGTGGAACGGGCAAATCGATTCCGCGCGTTCAACTGCTCGGCAGCGGCACCATTTTGCGCGAAGCGATCGCCGCGGCCGATATGCTGGAGAAAGACTGGGGCGTGGCGGCCGACGTCTGGAGCGTGACCAGCTTTACCGAGCTGCGGCGCGATGGGATCGATGCCGAACGATGGAATCTGCTGCATGCCGGCGACAAACCACGCAAGGCGTATGTGACGCAACAGCTCGAAAAGACCGCCGGGCCGATTGTTGCGACCACCGACTACATGCGGCTGTTCGCCGATCAGATTCGCGCCTACCTTCCGCATGGCCGCGTGTATCGAGTGCTTGGCACCGATGGCTTCGGCCGCTCGGACACGCGCTCCAAGCTGCGCGGGTTCTTCGAAGTCGACCGGCGTTACGTGACGGTCGCAGCGTTGCGCGGCTTGGCAGACGAAGGCGCAGTCCCGGCGGCAAAGGTCGCCGAAGCGATCAAGAAATACGGCATCGATGCCAACAAGCCGAATCCGGCAACGGCGTAAGGGTTGAGATGGCGCAGCCTATGGAAATGAAAGTCCCCGACATCGGCGACTTCAAGGATGTCGAAGTCATCGAGGTGCTGGTCAAGCCCGGCGATGTGATCGCGAAAGAGCAGTCGCTGATTACGATCGAGAGCGACAAGGCGGCGATGGAAATCCCGTCCTCCGCGGCCGGCACCATAAAGGAGATAAAGGTCAAGCTGGGCGATAAAGTGTCGAAAGGCTCGCCCCTGCTTTTGCTCGAGGGCGATGCACCGGCAGCGTCGCCGCCCGTTGCAGCCGCGGCGCCGACGCCTGCGCCTGCACCGGCCGCGGC
>JBGSWY010000094.1:0-1754 GCA_041751715.1 Burkholderiaceae bacterium | reverse complement strand
GCAAATGAGTTCGCCCGACCACGACTGGCGACACGCGCGAACCGTGGTTCGCCAGAGAACCTGCGCAAGCGGAAGATCGAGCCAGACCAGTGTATCGGCGTGTGGCCACAGCAGATCGCGCGCTTTGCTGTAGTTGCCCGCAACCACCCAGCGCTCGCCTTCCGCTATGTCAGCGACAGCGGCCCTGAATACCGCCATCGGACTCTCGACCCAGCCAGGCTGCCAGTAGACATCGTCGAGATCGGTAAACGGCAGATCGAGCCGCGCGCTGAGCCATCGTCCGAGTGCGGTCTTGCCGCTGCCACTCGCACCGAAAACGACGATGCGCTGCATCGCCGAGAAACTCGTCAAGCGATTGCGACCGGCACTTTGCCGATCCTGGCCTGCCACTCGAGTGGGCCGGTTCGGTGCACCGAAGTTCCGTCGGCACTGACCGCCACGGTCACCGGCATGTCGCGCACGTCGAACTCGTAGATCGCTTCCATGCCGAGGTCTGCAAACGCGACTACCCGCGCGCTCTTGATGGCCTTCGCCACCAGGTACGCCGCGCCGCCGACCGCCATCAGGTACGCGCTCTTGTGTCTGCGAATCGCTTCGATTGCGACCGGACCGCGCTCGGCCTTGCCGATCATCGCGATCAGTCCGGTTTGCGCGAGCATCGTCTCGGTGAACTTGTCCATGCGTGTAGCGGTGGTCGGCCCTGCGGGCCCGACCACTTCGCTGCGCACCGGGTCGACCGGCCCGACGTAGTAGATGACGCGATCTGTGAAATCCACCGGCAGCCGCTCACCCTTCGTCAGCATGTCGGCGATACGCTTATGCGCAGCATCGCGCCCGGTCAGCATGCGGCCATTCAGCAGCAGCGTCTGTCCAGGCTGCCACGACGCGACTTCCGCCTTGCTCAACGTGTCGAGATCGACGCGCTTGCTCCGGTTGTAGTCCGGCTGCCAGTTCACATCGGGCCACAGGTCGAGCGATGGCGGCTCGATGTAAGTCGGCCCCGATCCATCGAGCACAAAGTGCGCGTGACGCGTCGCTGCGCAGTTCGGAATCATCGCCACCGGCTTGCCGGCGGCGTGCGTTGGATACATCCTGATCTTGATGTCGAGCACGGTGGTCAGTCCGCCCAGACCCTGTGCGCCGATGCCGAGCGCGTTCACCCTGTCGTACAACTCGATGCGAAGCTTTTCGACGTCGGTGCGCGGGCCGCGTTGCCGCAACTCGAACATATCGATGTCTTCCATCAACGCTTCCTTCGCCAGCAACATGGCTTTCTCTGCCGTACCGCCGATGCCGATGCCCAGCATGCCCGGCGGGCACCAGCCGGCGCCCATCGTCGGCACGGTTTTAAGCACCCAATCGACAATCGAATCGCTCGGGTTGAGCATCACGAAAGTGCTCTTGTTCTCCGAGCCACCACCTTTCGCGGCGACCGTTATGTCGACCTTGTCGCCAGGCACCAGCTGCACGTTGATCACCGCCGGCGTGTTGTCACCGGTGTTCTTGCGGCCGAACTCGGGCGGATCGACGATCGAGGCGCGCAACAGGTTATCGGGATGGTTATAGCCGCGGCGCACGCCTTCGTTGACGGCACTTTCCAGAGAATCGGTGAATCCTTCCCACCGCACATTCATGCCGACCTTCAGAAACACGTTGACGATGCCGGTGTCCTGGCAGATCGGCCGCCGGCCTTCGGCGCACATGCGCGAATTGGTCAGGATCTGCGCGATCGCGTCCTTCGCTGCCGCGCTTTT
>JBGSWY010000093.1:0-5700 GCA_041751715.1 Burkholderiaceae bacterium | reverse complement strand
ATTCCGACTGCCACCACCGCCTGCAGAATAGCCGCTCGCGCGAGGTCCATATTCAGCACCGTCTCGGCCCACTTGAGCACGATGAACTGCAGCGTCGCGCCGGCGCCCCAGAACAGCGTCGTCACCGCCAGCGATATCTGCCCCAGCTTGTCGCGCCATAAAACGCTGCAGCAGTGCGCGAAACCCACGAGCAGTTTCCATGGATGCACGTGCTGCTTGGCGTAACGGGCACCGGTATCGGGGATCATCAGATTGATCGCCGCAGCCAGCACGTAGAGCCACATGATCACCGCGATCGCGGCTTCGGCCGGAAGCTCGATGCCGGTACTGAGTACCGGCACATCCCATGACAGGAGCCATACCGATACTGCGGGCGAGATCAGGATGCCGCCGAGCAGAAACCCGACGATGATCGAGCCGACGGTGAGTCCCTCGATCCAGCCGTTGGCGACGACCAGTTTTTCCGGAGGCAGCAGCTCGGTCACGATGCCGTACTTGGCCGGTGAATAGGCGGCAGCACCCAGGCCGACGACCGCATATGCGAGCAGTGGATGCGCGCCGAGAAACATCAGCATGCAGCCGCCGATCTTGATCGTGTTCGTGATGAACATGACTTTCGCCTTTGGAAACGAGTCGGAGAAGGCGCCGACGAACGCGGCCAGGGCGACGTACGAAAAGACAAAGAACAGCTTCAGCATCGGCGTCATCCACGCCGGCGCCTCGATATCGCGCAGCAGCGCGATGGCTGCAATCAACAATGCGTTGTCGGCCAGCGACGAAAAAAACTGCGCGGCCATGATGACGTAGAAGCCGCGCTTCACCGGGCGCGCTTCACAGGATGATCAAATAACTGCAAGGCAAAAGAAACGTCTCCCAGTAGCGTATCGGCGCGTCGCCGAGGCGTTTTTCGAGTTGTTATATCACGCGTGCACTCTGTGGCGATGACCTTGCACACTATGCTATTCAGTCCTATTCGCCGGCTTGATTCCCATGCCCCGCCCAATTTGCGCCGTGATCGATCTGGCAGCGATGCGCTGCAACCTTGCGCTTGCGCGCAAGCTCGCGCGCGGCCGATTCGTGTGGGCGGTGGTCAAGGCGAACGCCTATGGGCACGGGCTTGCGCGGGCGGTACACGCGTTCGCGCACGCCGACGGCCTAGCGTTGCTCGATCTGGATGAAGCGCAGCGGGCGCGCGACGCCGGTTGGGAGCGGCCAATCCTGTTGCTGGAAGGGTGGTTCGAAGCCAGTGATCTGCAGGCGGTGTCGGCGCTGAAGGTGACACCGGTCGTGCATTCGGTCGAGCAGATCCAGATGCTCGAGCGCGCACGGCTTCCAACGCCGATGGATGTGAACCTGAAGTTCAACACCGGCATGAACCGGCTCGGCTTCGATGCAGGCGAAGCAGCCTCCGCCTATCGACGATTGAAATCGAACGCTAATGTGGCGCAGTTGACGTTGATGATCCACTTCGCGAACGCAGACCGCGCCGCCGCGACCACCGGTCCCGCCGAGGTCGCCGAGCAACTCGACGCGCTGGATCGGATCGCAGGCAACTGGCCCGAGCCGCGCAGTCTTGCCAACTCGGCAGCATTGTTCCTGCGGCCAGAGGTCAATGGTGATGCGGTGCGCCCGGGCATCGCCTTGTATGGCGCCGCCACCGACGAGTCTCGCAGCGCTTCGGAACTGGGCGTACAACCCTCGATGACGCTCAAGTCGCGATTGATCGCAGTGCAAACGCTGGCCGCGGGGCAGCCGGTAGGGTACGGATCCAGGTTCACTGCACCGAAGGCGATGCGCATCGGCGTCGTCGCCTGCGGCTATGCCGACGGCTACCCGCGCAATGCGCCGGATGGCACGCCGGTGTGGGTCGACGGCGTTCGTGTGCCGATTGCGGGAAGAGTGTCGATGGACATGATCACCGTCGATCTGACAGCGGCGCCTCAGTCCGGTGTCGGCAGCGAAGTCGAGCTGTGGGGCACCCATATTCCGATCGACGAAGTCGCAAACAGGTGCGGCACTGTCGGCTACGAGTTGATGTGCGCACTGGCGCCGCGCGTGCCGGTCACCGAGGTGAATTAGCCATCCATGGCCAAAGCAAAAACGCAGTTCGTTTGTTCCGAGTGCGGCGGCGCGAGCCTGAAGTGGCAGGGCCAGTGTCCGCACTGCAACGCATGGAACTCGCTGTCCGAAGCCAGGGTCGAGGCGCCCGGTGAACATCGCTACGCCGCGCTCGTCTCGACCGCGCCGGTGCAATCGCTGGGGGAAGTGCAGGCGCGCGAGATGCCGCGCATCGCATCGGGCATCGATGAGTTCGACCGCGTGCTGGGCGGCGGCTTCGTTGAAGGCGGCGTCGTGCTGATCGGCGGCGACCCCGGGATCGGGAAATCGACGCTGCTACTGCAGTCTCTGGCGGCGTTGTCGGCAAACGCACTGGTGCTGTACGTCAGCGGTGAGGAATCTGCCGCGCAGGTCACGCTGCGCGCGCGGCGGCTCGGTGTCAATGCGGCGCGAGTCCGCTTGCTGTCGGAGATCTCGCTGGAGCGCATCGTCGCTACCGTCGGCGCGGAGAAACCGTCGATGCTCGTGATCGATTCGATCCAGACGCTCTACACGGAACAGCTGCAATCGGCGCCGGGTTCCGTGGCGCAGGTGCGCGAGTGCGCGGCGCAGCTGACGCGCCTGGCCAAGCAGTCAGGTCTCACGTTGATCATGATCGGCCACGTGACCAAGGACGGCACGCTTGCCGGGCCGCGGGTGCTCGAACACATGGTCGATACGGTGCTGTACTTCGAAGGCGACTCGCACTCGTCGTTCCGCCTGATCCGTGCATTCAAGAATCGCTTCGGTGCAGTCAACGAGCTCGGCGTGTTCGCGATGACCGATCGCGGGTTGAAAGGCGTTGCGAATCCTTCGGCGCTGTTCCTCTCGAAGCACGACGTTCAGGTCGCCGGCTCGTGTGTGATGGCCACACAGGAAGGCACGCGGCCGCTGCTGGTCGAGATCCAGGCGCTCGTCGATGCCGCGCATGTGCCGAACCCGCGTCGTTTGTCGGTCGGGCTTGATCAACAGCGGTTGGCGATGCTGCTCGCGGTGCTGCACCGGCATGCCGGCATCGCGGCGTTCGATCAGGATGTATTCGTCAACGCGGTCGGCGGCGTACGCATTACCGAACCGGCCGCCGATCTTCCCGTACTGCTTGCGGTCGTCTCGTCGATGCGCGACAAACCGCTGCCGCGCGGGCTGGTCGCGTTCGGCGAGATCGGTCTGGCGGGCGAGATTCGGCCGGCACCGCGCGGGCAGGAGCGCCTGCGTGAAGCAGCCAAGCTTGGATTCTCAATCGCGCTAATACCGAAGGCGAATGCGCCGAAGCAATCGATCGAGGGACTGGAAGTGATTGCGGTCGATCGAGTCGAACACGCGCTGGCGCGCGTGCGTGAAAAGTAAGGTGCTTGGTTACGGCAGTTTCGGAAACCGCCTGAGGTGTTCATGGATGATCTGAAGACGATCTTGCTCCTTGACGACGAAGTCACCGTCATTGAAGCGGAAGAAGGCGCGCTGGATCTTGTTCTGTCCGTCAGTCTGCACCTCTCGCCAACGGACCGAAGAAGCCAACGATGCGTTCGATCCGTGTCCCCTCAGGCGTGATGAACGCGATGTCCAGGCCTTCCGGCAGGGCAGTGCCGTCAGCTTGAACGACATGCCAGGCGAACCGAGCAATGCCGTGATGGACATCGACCTTGCTTGTGCGCAGTACCCTCGCGCCAGGGCGACGTGCCTGAACCTTGGCGATGTGAGACAGCAGTTCTTCCGCATTTGCTGCATGGACGGATGGGTCGGTGTACGTGGCTTGTGGACTCCACACCGACGCAAGCAGCTCTACGCGCCTCCGCTCGTCGGGCTCGGACCAGACATCGCAGTAGCGATCGATGAGAGATGAAGCATTCACTGCTGATCCATCCGTGTTCTCGGCAGGCAAAGTAACGTAAGGAACGAGTTGAACGTAGTCGCGTATCTGCAACCATAAACATCCACAGATGCCCGTACTTCGCCGCCTTGTGAGCTCGGACCCGTCGCGGCGGGCCACTGCTTCGCGCCTACTTCAGCGGATAGGGGATAAGGACGAAGTCTCGGCCTGGGGTGTGGCAACCAAAACAGAGTGGCACGCCGTTGGCGCTGGCGACCACGTTGCCACTCGTGGTCGTACCCAGAATCTCGTACCAATACCAACCCTTGCCCGCCTGGCTGTCAACCACTGTCTTGACAGATACTGCCCAACCTGACAGCTTGCCTGAGGCGTCGAGCAACTCCTTGACCGCGGCGGAGCCCTTCGGGTGCGCTGCCGCCTTGGCGAGGAGTGACTTGTCCAGCGTGGGGTTGAGGTACGCGATTACCAGGGTCGGGTGAGGGCCGAGCGACGGGTGGGGAGCCGACTCCTTGACCCACTTCTTGTACGAGCCTGCCTGAAGCCACTTGAGCAGGGCCGCGCTCTCGGTCGGCGGCACATCGGCCGACTGAGCGAAAACCGCTGAATGGCACAGTAAAGCGAAGGCGATGGCAACGGCCTGGAAAGGCGACTTCCTGTGCACTGGTGTCTCCTAGAGTGAACGCAGCATTGTCCTTGAAGTCGTCGCTATATCGACGCCGATAACTCTTCTGGCAACTGGACGTCCGCCGCTTGTAACGATTGGCGCACCGGTGCTCGCAGATTCCATGTCGGCACGGGCCATCCAGAGCTCACAACAGATGCCGGATATACGACGGCAGGCTTATCCCAATTGCCACAACTTATCGATCACGTCTCTTGCGTTTGGGAGGAGTCCATATAGGAGGGTTTAGGCGACGTTAAGGACATGTCATTCAAGAAGCGCTATGGCGCCTGCCTCATCATTTGCGAATCTGCGTGACGGTGCAAAAGTTTCCAGCCTCCTGGTTCGTACAAAAACAACATAGTGACTCGATAGTCCCGACTTGACTCCCTTGTTTGACCCGGAACTTGAAATCGGATGCGCTCGATCTGAACGACGTAGGCAAGCTTTCCGTCGGATCGGGTGACAACCCGCTCAATCGTGTTCGTGCCACTCGAGAACTGCGTGGCAACCCAATCAATTCGCTTGCTAACGTTGGGCCAGCCTCTCTCCACACCGCCGCCAAACCCGCCGATGAGAGTGGCTTGTTCGGTCTGCGACCATATCGCCTTGTATGGCGCCGCGTTTCCGCTTTGAAGTTCGCGCTGTGCAGCATCGGCGCAACTGCTAGCGCCGCAAGAAAGCTCTTGTCGGCCGTAGGCGTCACCTCGACGGCAGGTGCTTCGCCGCGATACGGCACGCTGCAGGCCTGCAACAACAGACTCAGGACCGCGAATAGAGTAAAGCCGAGGGAGCGCATGTTGCTCTTCCGTGGTGAGAAACGGGGCCTGCGTTGTCTAACGTCTATCAGCCGCGCGCTAGAGCGTCGGCTGCATTGAAATGTTAGAGATCATCTTGGGAGCACCGTAAACGAGACACTATTCGATGCGACCGGGGTGTCCTTCCAATCTGGCTGCAATGCCACTATCGCTGAGTAGTGGCCAGGCGGCAACTTAGCCAAGAGGAACGGCGTTCCGCGATGCTCGAACGACATGCGTTGGTCCGGCATCAATAGTTCATAAGCCGAATCGCTGGTGGGTCCGGGATCGGAAATCATAATCGGCACCTCGATCTG
>JBGSWY010000092.1:0-2348 GCA_041751715.1 Burkholderiaceae bacterium | reverse complement strand
CACCGAGTGGTCGGCGTTGCCGGCCACCGAGATGTTTCTGCGCGACAACCGCGGCGACTCGGACTTTTCCGCGTTCATGTCGGTCTGGTTCTTCGAGGAGCAGAAACACGCGCTGGTGCTGATGGAATACCTGCGCCGCTTTCGGCCCGATATGGTGCCGAGCGAAGACGAGCTGCATGCGGTGCGCTTCGAGTTCGACCCGGCGCCGCGGCTCGAAACGCTGATGATGCATTTCTGCGGCGAGATCAGGCTCAATCACTGGTACCGGCGCGCGTCCGACTGGCACACCGAGCCGGTGATTAAGGCCATTTACCGGTTGCTGTCGCAGGACGAAGCGCGCCACGGCGGCGCCTACCTGCGCTACATGAAAAAATCGCTCGGCGAGCTGGGCGATACCGCGCGCGCGGCGTTCGCCAAGATCGGCGTGCTAATGGCCTCGGCCAAGCGCACCGACAAGGCGCTGCACCCGACCAATCTGCATGTGAACCAGTCGCTTTTCCCGAATGACACCGTGCAGTCACGCCTGCCCGATCCGAACTGGCTCGAACACTGGCTCGATGAACAGATCCGGTTCGACAAGGAGTGGGAGACCAAGGTCGTCGAGCGCATCCTGCACAACCTGTCTTTGCTGTTCGAGCGCACGTTCA
The DNA here is from genome assembly GCA_041751715.1 of Burkholderiaceae bacterium. GTDB lineage: Bacteria > Pseudomonadota > Gammaproteobacteria > Burkholderiales > Burkholderiaceae_F > JACCZX01. The sequence goes on along the minus strand of JBGSWY010000092.1, from coordinate 1,701 downwards.
CGTCGGTGCAGGATTTGAACCGGTATCGCAAGGAGATCGCTGCGCGGCTGAAGCTGGCGCCTGACTCCGGAACTGCGCCGCAGCCGGCATAAACCAGGCTACCTCAAGCGGCTGTCGTAGAACCCGGCGCGCACCCGCACAGCGGAAGTCTTTGCGGCATCGAGATGCCTGGGATTTGTCAGCGCGTTGAGCTCCTCCGGCACGATCACTGACGGCACCGGCATCGCTGCCGAACTCGATGCGGCGAGCCACGCGTCTCCCATGCCGAGTGACGCCTTGCCCTCAAGGATCGCGGCCCATCCGCTCGGCAGTTCTTCGGAGACGCGAACCGTTTCGAGGCAGGCGTCGAGGATCGGCATCCCGCTGGTCAACGAGCTGGTGATCGGGCTCGACGACAAGAACAAGTTCAACGCCTCGCGCCCGAGAAACGATGCGCAGTTTCTGCAGTACGTGACCAATCCGACGGTACCGGCGTTGTCTGCGCCATCCGGTGGATTGCCGTTTACCGACGGCGTGCGCGGAGATGCGTCGACGTTCAGAGCGGCGTTCCCGTACTTCAATTACCCGATCCCCGGCTCGTTCAATTAAGGGGGCGCCATGTTGAACAAACGAAAAATCATCGCCTTTGCGTCGGCGTTGACGCTGGTGACCGGGCTGGCTGCATGCGGCAGCTCGGACGATGACGATGACGGCGGCGCATTGCCGTCGCCGCCGCCAACGACACCGCCATCATCGGAAGTTCCACCAAGCGCAGGCGCGTCGGTCGCGGCTTTCATCGCCTTTCTGCAAACGCTCGTGGCGAGCTCGAGCGAAACGGCCGAGCCATTGTCAGTGGGATCGTTCACTGCGCTGGCGGACGACACGGCCGAGCCACAGCCTTTGTGATGTGAATCACAGCGGCATCAATCTGCGGCAGCCATCGCTGCGAGAACAAGTCGAGCCTGCCGGGACTTCCTCTTGCTACTCGCTCAATACGTCACGCACGAGCGTGACGACATTCGGGTTGACGTACGCGTCAAACCTTCACGTAGTAGAGGAGACGATATGAAGAAATTGCTAACAGTCGCCTGCGCCACAGCTTTGATCGGCGGATGCGGCTCCTTTGAACCCATGAGCAGCCAGGACAGCACGAGCAGGAGCGCCTCGGGCTCAACGTACGCGGGCAGCGGTCCGTCACGTAGCACGGTAGCGGCCACGTCGGCGGCCAGCCCGGCCGGGAGTGTGTCGAAGACCATGGATTTCAACCGGATGGACTCCAACGGCGACGGCTGGGTGTCGCGCGAGGAATATCTGAGTTTTTACGGCACGCGCTACGACACGATGAAGCGCAATGAGCGGGGCATGGTTTCGTGGCAGGACATGCAGACCTCGGACGGCCGGTTCTTCGACCCGGGCACGACCAGCAATACCACCGGCAATCCGGTGACACCCCGCGTCGGCACCAGCGGCGGCATCGGCAATCCGCCCGCGACCGGCGGCGGTTCGAAGTAGCAGGGCTTGTTGGTCATATGAGCGCCGTCGCGCGGGTGCTGACGACGCTCTGCCGCTACTTGGTCGTCGCGTCGAATTTCTGCATAGCGCAGGAGCACTGAAGGATCATCATTAGAAAACTAATTTTCGCTGCCATCGTCGGCTTTGTCTGGAAGAAACTGCGCGCGCGGATGTTCGCACCGGCGGCGCGACGGCGGGCGCGGCCGACCA
>JBGSWY010000091.1:0-1591 GCA_041751715.1 Burkholderiaceae bacterium | reverse complement strand
GTCGAAAGCACCGGCCGCACGCAGCCGCGTATCACGCTGACCGCTCCGATTGGCGGCGTGCTGGCCGAGCTGATGGTGCGCGAAGGCATGACGGTGATGCCGGGCACAACGCTGGCGCGCATCAACGGGCTGTCGACCGTGTGGGCGCAGGCCGAAGTGCCGGAGAGCCAGTCGGCTTTACTGCGTCCGGGCGCCAAGGTGCAGGCGCGCAGCCCGGCGGCGCCCGGCGAGACGTTCGACGGCACCGTGCAGGCGATCGTGCCCGAAGTCAACGCAGCAACGCGCACGCTGAAAGCACGCGTCGAGCTGGCGAACCCAAAAGCTCAACTGGTGCCGGGTATGTTCGTCACGATGCAGTTCATGGACACGCGCGCCGAAAAATCACTGCTGATTCCGACCGAAGCTATCATTCAGACCGGCACGCGCACGGTGGTGATGCTGGCCGAAGACAACGGCGCATTCCGTCCGGTCGATGTCGAGATCGGCATCGAGAGCGGGGGCCAGACCGAGATCAAGAAAGGTCTGCAGCCGGGACAACGCGTGGTCGTGTCGTCGCAATTCCTGATCGACTCGGAAGCGAGCCTGAAAGGCGTCGAAGCGCGCTTGAACACCAGCGCACCGGCGGCCGCGGTGTCGCACCGCACGGCCGCGAAGGTCGAGGCGGTCAGAGGTGATTCCGCAACGTTGACGCATCCGCCGATACCGAGCCTGAAGTGGCCGGAGATGACGATGGACTTCAAGCTGCCGGCCGGTGAGCGGCGCGCGCTGAAAGCCGGAGATCAGATCGACATCGAGTTCCGCATGCAGGACGACGGACCGCAGATCACACGCATCGAGCAGAGCAAAGGCGGAGCGAAGAAATGATCGAACGTCTGATCCGCTGGTCGATTGCGAATCGTTTTCTGGTGCTGCTAGCGACCGTGATCATCACCGCGTGGGGGGTGATCTCGCTGCTGCGGACGCCGCTCGACGCCTTGCCTGACTTGTCCGATGTGCAGGTAATCATTCGCACCACGTATCCGGGGCAGGCGCCGCGCATCGTCGAAGATCAGATCACGTATCCGATGACGACGACGATGCTGTCGGTGCCGGGCGCCAAGACGGTGCGCGGCTATTCGTTCTTCGGCGACTCGTTCGTCTATGTGTTGTTCGAGGACGGCACCGACCTGTACTGGGCGCGCTCGCGCGTGCTCGAATATCTGAACCAGGTGCAGTCGCGGCTGCCTGCGAATGCGACGGCTACGCTCGGGCCGGACGCGACGGGCGTGGGCTGGATCTATCAGTACTCGCTGATCGATCGCACCGGCAAGAACGATATATCGCAACTGCGTGCGCTGCAGGACTGGTTTCTGCGATACGAGCTGAAAACGGTGCCCGATGTCGCTGAAGTCGCCTCGGTCGGCGGCCTGGTGCGCCAGTATCAGATCGTGCTCGACCCCGACAAGCTCGCCGCCTATGGCATCGCGCACACGCAGGTGGTCGATGCGATCGGCAAGTCGAATCAGGAGGCCGGTGGTTCGGTGCTCGAGCTCGGCGAAGCCGAATACATCGTGCGCGCGTCGGGCTATCTGAAGACGCTCGACGATTTTCG
>JBGSWY010000090.1:0-3528 GCA_041751715.1 Burkholderiaceae bacterium | reverse complement strand
TGCGGGCCGGTATTGCCCGGATCCGATGGCGCCTGTGCGTAGTTTTCCACCAGCACGAACACGTCATCGGTATCGGTTGCGCCGGCAGCGGTGCTGCGCGTGACGCGAAACGTCAGTGCGGTATCGCGCGTGACTTCGGGCGCGATGAACAGCACACGGTTCGGATCGCTGGTATCGAGCGTGACCTGCGGCCCCGAAACCTGCGTCCAGGTATTGGTCTCACCCGTCGCCAGCGCCGGCCACGCGCGCAGCGATACGTTGCCGCCCTTGCGCGCAGCGTGATCGACTCGCACCAGCACCACTACCGGTGCTGCAGGCGCGACTGCGTTGACGTTGACACTAGCCGTCTGCGCGGCTCCGCCGGCGTCGACGAAGTTGACCGTGAAGCTATACATCCCCGCGCTGGGCGGCTCGAAACTGATCGCCTGCGTCCTGGCCGATATCAATGCGACGGCCGCGCCAGCCGTCTGCGTCCACTGCAGGTTGCTGACCGCGCCATTGCAGCCGGCGAGCACCGCGCCAGCCGCTTTGCCGACCGCGACGCTCGCATCGGCCACTACAGAGAACGCTGCTGTGCCGGTACAGGTCAGCGAGGGCGTGACTGCGGACGGAGGAGGCGCCGGTGGCGGCGCACTGCTCGAGTCGCCCCCGCCACCGCATGCGGCAAGCACGAGACTCGCCAGCACGCACCCGCTCCAACGCATTAAGGCAGATTGTCTGTTCATGTTTTTCCGAGTCGAGGTAGGCGGCCGTGCGGCGATCACGATAGCGAGAGACAGAGCCGGGTCAATGCCGCGCATGTCCTAATGCGTGCCGGCCGGACTGAAGGTTTCAAATGCGCCTCAAGCCCGCCACATTGCCCAGCCGGCCAGCGCAACGACGACCAGCAGCAGTACGGTCGCCGCCGCGTACCAACGGTTCGTCACGCGCTGCTCGCGGCGCAGCATGCGCACCTCGTCGATCAGCCGGTCGGCATCGCGATGGCGTGTCAGTGCGGCATGCACCAGCCGCGGCAGTTGCGGCAGCAGATAGCTCCATTGCACCGCTTCCTGCTTCAGCCTGGCTTCCATGCCGCGCCAGCCGACCTGGTTTTCCATCCAGCGCTCGAGGAACGGCTTGGCCGTCTTCCACAGATCGAGGTCGGGATCGAGCTGCCGGCCGAGGCCCTCGATGTTGAGCAGTGTCTTTTGCAGCAGCACGAGTTGCGGCTGCACTTCGACATTGAATCGCTGCGAGGCCTGAAACAGCCGTAGCAGCACCTGCCCGAGCGAAATATCCTTCAGTGCCTTGTCGAACACCGGCTCGCAGCACGCGCGCACTGCATTCTCAAGCTCGTCGACGCGCGTGTCGTCTGGCACCCAGCCCGATTCGATATGCAGTTCGGCAATGCGCTTGTAATCGTGCTGGAAAAACGCCAGAAAATTCTGCGCCAGATAGTTTTTGTCGGTCTCGCTCAACGTACCGACGATGCCGAAATCGAGCCCGATGTACTTATTGAACTGATCGCCCTCGGTGCCGACCAGGACATTGCCCGGATGCATGTCCGCGTGGAAAAACGCGTGATCGAACACCTGCATGAAGAAGATCGTCACACCGTCGCGCGACAGTTTCTTGATGTCGATGCCGGCTTCCTTCAGGCGGTCGATCCGGCTGATCGGAATGCCCGTCATGCGCTGCATCACCAGCACGTTGCTGCTGCAGTAGTCGAAATACATCTCGGGTACGACGAACAGCGGTGAGCCGGCGAAGTTGCGCCGCAGCTGCGAGGCGTTGGCAGCCTCTCGCATCAGGTCGAGCTCGTCATGCAGATACTTGTCGAACTCGGCAACCACCGCGCGCGGCCGAAGACGCTTGCCGTCGCGCCAGAGTTTTTCGACCAGGCCGGCGCCGGTGTCGAGCAGCGATAGATCTTTTTCGATCGCCTGCATCATGTTCGGCCGCAACACCTTGACCGCGACTTCCTTGCCGGCGTGCTGGCCCTCCTTCAGCACGGCGAAATGCACCTGCGCGATGGAGGCCGACGCCACCGGCTGGCGCTCGAACGACGAGAACACGGCGTCGATCGGACGGCCGAGGCCCCGTTCGATCTCGCGTATCGCAGCGTCCGAGTCAAACGGCGGCACACGATCCTGCAATCGCGCCAGTTCATCGGCCATGTCCGGCGGCAGAAGATCGAGCCGGGTGGAGAGCACCTGTCCGAACTTGACGAAAATCGGGCCGAGGTCTTCGAGCGCGCGCCGCAACCGGACCGCCCGCGGCTCGCGCGCCGCACCGAAACTCGTCCAGGCGACCAGCCGCACCAGCGCTGCGTTTTTCAAACTGGCGACGACGATCTCGTCGAGCCGATAGCGCCAGACCACCGCGAGAATGCGAAACAAGCGCAAGAGCCGCATGGGCAGCGATTGTAGGGGCTGATACGCCGGCAGCCTCTCAGCTTCGCTGCAGCAAATCGATTCGCTTCTCAACGCGCGCGACCGCATCGCGCAGATGATTGACGTCGCGGCTGAAAGTCTCGAGGTCGTCGCGACCGGCGACCATCGGGTTCTCGCTCACGACATAGTGCGCAGTGTTATCGAGCATGTTCTCGGCGATCTGCTTCCACTGCGCTGCACTGGCTCGCATGAAGCCGACGATGCGCTGCGCGGCCGCATCGCCGAAAAAACGCGACAACTCCTCTTCCGGCTCGGGCCGCAGGTTCTGCAGGACAAACGCCAAAGCCTGCGCGAATTCGGCATCGCCGGTCAGCCGCACGTCCTTCATCGCCGCTTGCGGATCGAACATGGCCAGGGGCAGCGAAGAAAGCGCGACGCTGATCGTGACGGCAGGCTCGTCGTCACCGGCTGCAACGAAGGTACCGTCGTCTGCAATCTTCAAGGTCATCGCCAACGGAGCCGCATCGAAGCGAGCGCTGCGCCCGGCAAACGGCGCCAGCTTCGCGCGCGCCCAGTGTTCACGCGAGAGCATGCGATTGAGCAGCGTGATGGCGGCTGAGTGGGCCATTTGGTCGATCATCCGGCACCCAATGAAAGAGGGCGCCGCAGCGCCCTCCAGGTTCTACCGCTACGCTTTACGCGAGCTGTTGAATGCCGGCCAGCACCCAACCGCCGCCACGCACCGGCTTGGACAGATTCCACACTTCGGCCACGCGCTCGCTCTCGCCGTCGACGCGCAGCGTGCCGTCGAACTTCACGCTGGCAACGTGCTCGTCGGCAGTTGATTCGATCCCGAGCAGTTCCGCGTCGAGCGAGACGACTTCGGTGGTGGACTGGCCGCCGCGAGCGCGCAGTTCATGTGTGAGCGCGATGAACATGTCGTTGCTGGTGAACTCCGACAGTTCGGCCAGATCACCGCTGTCCCAGGCTTTCTGCAGCTTGGCGTAGTTGGCCCTGGCGCCGGCCAGGAACGCCGCGGTGTCGAAGCCGGCCGGAATGCCCCACGGCTCGCCGCCACTGAGTGCCCCGCCGTGGGCAAACTGCTCCATCGCCGAGCCGGGACGCGCGCCTGCGATCGCAGCAGAAGTGGAGGTGC
>JBGSWY010000089.1:0-5266 GCA_041751715.1 Burkholderiaceae bacterium | reverse complement strand
CGACTTCGCACTCGATGACTCGCAGCGCGCGACCGTCGATTCCCTGCGCCATGCAGCGAAGGACGCAACGCACGCGCAGCTGCTGGCATTCGCCTTGCTGTTCGAAGCGGACAGTGCGCGCGTGCCGCAGCAGGGCCAGTTGATTGCTGCAGCGTACGGCACAGAAGCTGCGCAAATCGCCGAGCGTTATCACCGCGAGATTCAGGCCTTGCCGCCGGGCGCGCGCCAGCCGCTGCTCGACGTCGCGATGCCAGCGCTGCGCAAGATGGCGGAGCCGGCGCGCAGGAACCTGTTGAATCTCTCGCACGCGCTGATCGCGGCCGATGGCCGTATATCGGTGGGCGAGTTCGTGTTGTTCACGATCCTGCAACGCAGGCTCGGGCCGGCAGCCGGACGCGCGGTGCCGGTGCGCTACCGCGCCGTGAAAGAGCTGGCGCACGATGCAGCGCTGGTGCTGTCGCTGGTTGCGGCGGTCCGGCACCCCGCGCGGCCGGAGCATGCGTTTAATGCCGGCGCACTGATGCTGCCGGGCGCCGCTCTCCGGCGGGTGGCTGCGGACCAGATCCGGCTCGACGATGTTTCGATGGCGCTTGACCGGCTAAATCAGTTGGCGCCGCTGGTTAAACCGCAGTTGATCAAGGCTGTCACCGCAGCCGCGTTTGTCGATAGCGACACCAACTGGCGCGCCGCCAGCACGCTGCGCATGATTTGTGCTGCGCTGGATGCGCCGCTGCCGCCGCAGGTCGCGGCACCCGGGGTGGCCAGCGACGAGTCTGCTTGGCGCCAGGGCCACCCGGCTCAATAATCGTGGAGTCTCGCTACTGACAAGGAGTGCAGCATGGCAACCAGGAACACCAGCAAGACGGGTGCAAAAAAATCGTCGGGCAAGCGCGAGCTGATTGCGCCGCACGGTGACAAGCGCTATGTCCGGCGCGACGATCAAGGCCAATTCACCGAAAGCGACGATCAGAGCAAGTCGCTGAGCGCCGACGTCAGGCAGAAGGCAAAGACCACAGTCAAGTCGGGGCAAGGCGATAAAGGTGATCAGAAAAGGTAAGGCGAAAACGGGCAGGCGTTCCCTGCAAGTTGGCATTCAGTCAAGAAAGCCTGTTTGTCTGAGCTGCGCGTCTTTCGAGGCCGAAGCCATCATCGACGGCCAGCCGGTGGAAGTCGAGTACTTCGCATGTTTCGATTGCCAGGGCGTGTTTTATTTCATGCCGGATGCGCGCCCGCAGATTCGGCACCTCGGTTTCTCGGAGCTATACCCCGAACGCATCGAATGATGCAGCGATTGCCGCGTTGCATCGGTTAAGGGATGTGTGCGCCGCTGACCGCTTCGAGCGTTACGCGCGGTCGCGCAACTCGCTCACACCCTGCAGCTCGGCACAATGGTCGCAACAGAACATCCGGCCGTCTTTTTCCAGGCCATGGCCGACAATGCGCACGCTGCAATTTTCGCAGGTCGGCGCCAGCTGATGGATCGCACATTCGAAGCTGTCGAACGTATAGGTGCGGCCTGCCTTGATTACCTCGAACGTCTTGTCATAGTCGTTACCGCAAGCGTCACATTTCGCCATGCTCGTTCTCCTTCAGTTTCCGTTGCGTGCACGTGTGCGCGCAGCCTTGCGCGCAGCAGCAGAGCGCCCGGGTGCCCCCTTGGTCTTGGCCGCTTTGCGAGCCGCAGCTGAGCGGTCGGATGCCGTTCTGTTTTCTGCCGCGGCGTGCGCCTGCTTCGCCAGCGCTTTCTTCGAAGCGGCAGCGTTGCCTTCGCGCTTCAGCGCCTTCGTCGTGGCGCGCGATCGATTGCGCGAAACCTTATGGTCGCCGTCCTGTCCGGCGCGGTACGCACTTGCGGCGCTGCGTCGCGTTTCCTCGGGGGTGGCGCCTTTCTCGGGCGGCGGCAAATCCACCCCCGCTCGCCGCGCCTTCGACAGACCAATCGCGATCGCCTGCTTGGCTGACCGCGCGCCGTGCTTGCCTTCGCGTATGTGGTCGATCTCCTCGCGCACGAACTCCCCGGCCTGCGTGCTCGCCGCTTTGCCTTCGCGTTTGTCTTTACTGGCTCGTTCCAGAGTCGCCTTCTCGGGCATTTAGACCTCCGTCTTTGAGTCGCACCAACCGCAACGTTTCCGTAGCAAGCACTTCTCCCGCACCAAGGGCTCATCGGGTGACGACCGATTGTCAGCGCCGTTGCCCCGCGCTCAAGCTTGCGAGCGCAGCCGGCGCGAACGTCACAAGCCGGGGCAGGACTCGCTGGTGGTGGAAGAAAGCGGACTCGTTCGGTCCGAGAAGGTCGGACGAGTACGTCCCTGCAGGGTCAACGTGGCAGCATTACGAACCGCCGAAAACTGGACCGTTGCACGGCGTGTAGGCTGAGAGCACCGCCTGCACCAGCTCGAAAAGCAACTCAAGCACCGGTGAGCCGCCGCGCTCCAATGATGTGCTCAAGTCCGGCCGGTAATTAATCCGGGGGCCGACTTCGAAACAGCGAGTTGAGCTCCTTGCCGGCCGCCGCATGGTCGAAATCAAACCGGCCTTGTTCTGCCATCGATTTGGCAGCACGCATGAGTGCGCCCCAGGCGCAGCGTGCGAGCGCGCCGCCGACGCTGATGCGCCGCACACCGAGCGCGGCGATTTCATCCATCGTCATCTCGCTGGTCGATCCCACCAGCAGATTGACCGGCTTCGGTGCCACCGCATCGACCACCGCCGTAATCTGCTCACGAGTGCGGATGCCCGGGGCGTACAGGCAATCGGCGCCCGCCTGTGAGTAGGCCTTTAATCTTGCGATCGTCTCGTCGAGGTCGGGCCGCCCGACGAAGAAACACTCGGCGCGCCCGACCAGCAGCGTATCGCCGCCTGACTTGTCGATCGCCGCGCGTGCCGCGCGCATGCGCTTCACGGCAACGTCGAGCTCGAACAGAGGCTTGTCGGCATCGCCGGTTGAATCTTCGATCGATAATCCGGCGACTCCGGTTTCAATCGCAAGACGCACGCTTTCCGTAACGCCCGCCGCGTCGCGTGCGAAGCCGCTTTCGAAATCCGCATTCACCGGCAACTCTGTGGCCTCCACCATGGCGTGCAGATGGGCGAGCGCCATGTCGCGAGAGATGCCGTTATCAGGGCGCGCCTGCGACCAGGCGAAGCCGGAGCTGGTGGTGGCAAGCGCCTTGAAGCCGAGGCTTTGCAGGTAGCGCGCGCTGCCTGCGTCCCAAGGATTCGGAATGACGAAGCAGCCCGACTCATGCAACTGGTGAAAGGTGCGCCGCTTATCGGCCATGCTGGGGTGACTGGTTGGCTCCAGAGTCTCGGCCATTCAAAGCTCCCTCATCTTGCACAAGTTCTATCTTGCGCCGGCCACGTGCGAATTACCGGCGCCTGCGGTCCGGAGCACGCGTCAGTCCACCGTCAACAACTCCAGGACGTGGCCGTCCGGGTCACGAAAATAGACGCCGCGCCCGCCATCCCGGTGGTTGATCTTGCCGTCATCGAGCGAGGAGGGCTCGCTGCCGTAGGCAACGCCGTCTGCCTGGATGCGCCCGAAGATCGCATCGAACTCGTTTTCGCTGACTTTGAACGCATAGTGGTGGACGTCGCCGATTGTTTCGCTGGTGCTGAAATCGAGCGTCAGTGATTGGTTGACGCGCACCGCCGCGAAATACGATTGCGACGGCTGGTAGTGCAGGCCGAAAATCCTTGCAAAGAATTGCGCGGCTGCAACCTGGTCGCGCGCCGGCACGATCGTGTGATTGAGCTCGATCGTCATGCTTTCACGTGGCGAGCAGCTTTTCGATTTCAGCAAGCGGGTGCGACGTCAGCTCTTTCGGAACTTCGCCGGTAATTTTATCGGTCACTTCCTTGTGAAACGCCTTGCGCAAACTGCCGAGTGCCTTTGGAGGCGCCACCACGACCAGCGCTTCGAACTTGTTGGCGTGCGCAAGCCGATAAAGTGTACTTGCGATCTCGACCGCGAAGCGTTCCTCGCCCAGACGGTGCCAATCGGTTTCTTCCATCGCGCTGCGTGCGGTGCCCGCGCTGGCATACGCACGGCCCGGTTTATCGGTGCCCTGCTCATGCGTCGCCGGATTTTCTTGTTCAATAACGTTCTCGACTTCGAGTTTGAGCTCCTGCGCGGTCCCTTTGTTACGCAGAAAAAGCGCTTTCTCACCGTCGCCGACGACGACCAGCGCCTGGTTGGGAATGTTGACTGGTTGCATGTATGAAGTGCCGTTAAGTGGTTATCCACGCGGCATATTACGTGCCGGCCGCTGCGGCCGTGCGCTGCTGCTTCTTACTTCAATTCACAAGTCGCCAGATGACAGTCGTCAACTCCGGCACATAAGTGATGATCAGCAGCGCCACGATGGCGGCCGCCAGCAGCGGCCACAGTGCTCGAGTGATCTCGCCGATGCCGGCCTTGGCGAGCTTCGCCGCAACGAACAGCGTGCCTCCGACCGGCGGCGTGTACAGCGCGATCGCAAGATTGGCCGTCATCACGACGCCCAGATGCACCAGATCGATGCCGTAGATTTTCGCCAGTGGCAGGAACAGCGGCGCGGTCAGCAGCAGTGCCGGCAACGGTTCGATGAAGATGCCGAGCAGCAGCAGCGATATGTTGAGCAGCAGCAGGAACATCCACGGCTCGCTGGCAATGACACGAATCCACTCGGCGAGCTCGACCGCGACTTGCTCGGCGGTAATCAGCCACGCCAGCGCGCCGGTGGCGCCGATGACGAGCATCACAGTGGCGCTGGTCTGAAATGCGTTGACGAGCAGCCGCGGCAGGTCGCGCACGGTGATGTCGTGATAGAAGAAAAGCGAGACGGCGACGCCATAGACGACCGCTACTGCAGCCGACTCGGTCGGCGTGAAGATGCCGGACCAGATGCCGCCGATGATGATCAGCGGCATTGCGAGCGCCGGGCCGGCGGCCCGGGTCGCGGCCCAGATCTGCGGCAGCGTCGAACGCGCGTCACCGTTGTCGCACCCGGTCTTGCGGCCGTACCAGACACATACGCCGATCAGCCCGATAGCCATGACGATCGCCGGCACGATGCCGGCCATCGACAGCTGCCGCATCGACACACCGGAGATGAATGCGTACACCAGGAACGGAATCGATAGCGGCATCAGCAGCGCCAGCGTGCCGGCCACCGCCAGCAGCGCAGCGGCGAAGCCGCGCGAATAGCCACGCTGCACCATCGCCGGAATGACCAGCGAGCCGATCGCCGCGGTGTCGGCGATCGCCGAGCCTGATACACCGCCG
>JBGSWY010000088.1:0-12250 GCA_041751715.1 Burkholderiaceae bacterium | reverse complement strand
CGCAAACGGATTGAACACGCGCACTTCGATGTTGGGAATCGAAGCCAGCAGCGCCAGATCCAGCTCTTTCCCGGACGTGTGCAGATCGTCGAGCAGCAAGCGCACACGAACGCCGCGCCGCGCGGCGTCGATCATTTCGCCGAGCAGCAGCGATCCGCTTTCGTCGACGAAGATGGCGTAGTACTGCACATCCAGCGTGCGCGTCGCGCGTTGCGCGAGTCCGGCACGCGCCGAAAATGCTTCAACACCCTGTCCGAGCAGGAACAGGCCCGATTGGCCGGCGCCCGAACGCCTCGCTGCAATCTGTTGCCCGAGCGGAGTTGCCGCCGGGTTGGCAAAGGAGTACGAAGGCGTAGGTGGGATGGCCGGCTTCGGAGTGGTGGCGCATCCCGCGACGAGCAGGACCGCAGCCACCAGCGAACCAAGGGTCGTACGCTTCATGTTATTCAGTTTCGAACTGGCACGTGACGTTGTCGGGTGGTACTAGAACGCACAGGTTAACCATTTGGGAGACCGCAACGACGAATTCGTGGTTTGGCAAAGCCGTCTCGGTGGCCTCGCTTCTGGGTGCGGCTTCGCGCTAAGTAGCTATTTCCGCGGCCACGATGGCGGCAGCAGCGCTGTCATCGCCGCCACCAGCGCGCGCGCTTCCTTCTCGTCGCGCGCGTGATTTACGCCGAGCGACGCTGTGTGCACACGCTCGCCGTCGTGCCAGATCAGCACCACGCTGACAGCATTTCGCATCAAACTCTTGCTCTCGACAAATCCGCCGTCAAGCTCATAGGCGCGCCCGGCTTCGCGCACGATCAGCACGCGCGGCAGATTGCCCGCCGGCACCGCCACGCTCCGGTTCGTCCTGCCCTCGCGCTTGTAATCGGTCCAGAGCCAATCCTTCGGCGTTTTCTCGGTTTTCAGGGCATTGTTGTCCGGAACGATGACGAGATTGTTTTTCTCGTCAGTGAGGTCGATCGCAAAGTAGGGCGACTCGGCAAAGCGCCATGCATTTCGCTTGTAGAACAGACCGAGCTCGAGTCCGTCCACCGTTGTCGCAGCGTAGTGACCGTCCTGCGTCAGAACACCGATCGCTATCTTGTCACTCGGCACAACGGTCTTCACCTTGCCTTCGAGCGCTTGGGCCAGGGCTGTCGACGTGTCCGCCGACGCGTGCAGCGGCAGAAAGAGCAGCGCCCCTAAAGCGGCTAGAGCAATCGCAACCGTCGTCCTGATCATGCGGCAGCATTCTTCTTTCGGTAAACGTGCAGCGTCATCTGGTGCAGCACCTGGAACGAAGCGGGCGCAATCGCGTCCAGAAGCTTGCGATGTTCCTCATCGAAACGCTCGACTTCCGACGCCGACAGGCTCGCTCCCACGCCTCGGCAAGCTCGAATGCGGCCACGCCATGACTCGCGCGTAAAGGCCAGCGGTTCATACAGCATCAGAAAGGCGCGCAGCTCGAAGTGCTCGCGCGTCCAGGCAAGGATCGGCGGCACCTCGCCGGTGTACCCCGCGCCCTTCCAGTCCGGGTTGTGCTGCAGCACCAATGCTTCTGATTGTTGCGCAATCGGATCCTGCAGCGGAAGCCAGAGAAGATGCGTCAGGACTATGCAACCGTCCGGCTTCAACAACCGCAATGCCTTCGGAATCGTTACCGATTGATCGAAGTACAGCCACGACTGGCCTGCTGAGATGACATCGAACGACGTGTCCGGAAAATCGGCGTCTTCAACCGCGGCGACCTGGAACGCGATGTCGAGTCCTTCAAGCGCAGTCAACATCCGCGCCATCGCAATCTGGTTGTCTGCGATGTCGACGCCTGTCACGCGGGCGCCGCGTCTTGCGAAAGCGCGGGCAAGGACACCGGTGCCGGTGCCCAGATCCAGAATCGCCTGCTCGGGCCGGCCGATGCCGAGTGCTGTCAGCACGTCATAAAACGAATCCGGATAGCCGGACCGATGTGCGGCGTAATCATCCGAAGTCCTGCCCCAGTCGAACTCGCGCTCGCGATCTACAGTTTTCAGGCGCATTCGGAGTTCATTCGATGCCGCTGTCATTCAAGCGCGATTCGGTAAAGAACGCCATCCGTGCTGCCGAACTGAGGCGGCTTAACGAACTGCTCGAACAGGACACCACCGTTGGCCTCGATGACTTTCCGCGAAGCAACATTGGAGGTGTCGGTGGTAATTTCCACGTAGGGAAGTCCTTCAAGCCTGGCATCCGGCAGAAGCTGCCGCAAGGCTGCCGTCGCGTAGCCCTTTCTGCGTTTCCACGGCACGATTGCGTAGCCGATGTGACCCAGGCAATAAGGAGGTAACGCAGTCGTTCCGTGCTGCCAGCGAAAGCCGATGACTCCGCAAAACTCGCCGTCCCAAAGCCAGCGGTGGTAGCCCGGCAGCCGGGGGACGGTTGAACCGTCAGGAAGAACGATCGGGTCACCTTTCGCCTCGCGATCAATCAGGCCTTCAAGATAGCGCGCGGGTGAATTCGAGATTTTCTGTAGTTCTTCATGCACCGCGTCTTGCCCACGCTCAGTGTTGGATGACCAGCCACGCTCGAGCGCCGCGATGCAACCAGGCAGGTATTGCTCGGCGGGCCAGACAAGGTGCATCAGTATGCCGGGGGTGAGCGGTCGTGCAGTCGATTGCTGCATGTCTATGCGGGATACTGAACCAGTTGAAGCTCGTTGCCTGCCGGATCCTTGAACGTCGAGAGCCAGCCGCCCCACACTTGTTTCTCCGGCGCACCGGTAAAGTGGACGCCCGCGCCCAGCAGGCGCGAATGCTCCGCCATGATGTCCGCGACCGCAAAGCTCAATCCGGTAAAACGGCCTACAAGGGCTTGATCTTCGGCCGGCGCGTCAGTCGGTACCGATTCGACGACGAGATCGATCTTGCCCGCGTCGAAAACGCAAAAGCCGACTTGCAAACCGTCGTGCTTCACTTTCAAGCCGAGTAGAACCGCATAAAACTCTCGCGCTGCGAACAGGTCGCGAACGAACAGACGTGCGCCGTACAGTTTCACTGGCTTTCTACGCAGGATTCAACTGTGCAAGCTCTGGTTCGATGGACATGCTGCTTAGGTGTAAAGCGTCAATGCGAGCGTTTGATCGATAAATCCTACGCTGCGCCAAAGGCAAGACAGGTCGAAGTCATCGATCTACGCTGCTTTCAGTGCCACCACGCCGAGCACGACAGCCCCGACGCCGGCCCAGCGCCGCAGCGTCAGATGCTCCTTCAACAGTCGCGCGCCGATCAATGTGGCGAACAGCACTGATGTCTCGCGCAACGATGCGACCAGCGCTACCGGGGCCTTGGTCATGGCCCACACCGAGATTGCGTAGGCGCCCGCCGACAAGCCGCCGCCTATCAGCGCGTGCCAGCGCTGGTTGCCCAACGCGGCAACGAATGCTCGGCGCCGCGTGGCCAGCATGTAGATCGAAAATGGAATTGCGTCGAGCACGAACAGCCATACGATGTACGACCATGGATCGCCGGCCAGCCGTGCTCCGGTGCCGTCGATGATCGTGTAAACGGCGATCACTGCAGCATTGGCAAGTGCGAAGCTGACTGCGCGCCCGTGCCCGATAAGCAGCGGCGCGTTGCCGGCCGGACGCAGGGCGAGCGCAATGACGCCGATCGAAATCAGCAGCATGCCCAGCCAGCTTATCGGTGCGGGCAGTTCGCGTAGCCAGACAATGCCGAGCACCGCGGTGATCAGCGGTGCAACGCCGCGCATCAAGGGGTACACAAGTGACAGCTCGCCGGTCCGGTAGGCGTTGACCATCAGGAAGTAATACGCCAGGTGCACCACGATCGAGCCGAAGATGTACGGCCAGCTTGCGGCTGCGGGCAGCGGGACTATCCACAGAAACGGCAATGTCAGTATGCCGGCGCCGGCAACGATCGTTGCGGTGTCGAGCAGTACGTCGCTGCCGCCCTTGATCATCGCGTTCCATGAGGCGTGCAGCAACGCGGCGAGCAGCACCGCCAGCGTGATCTCGAAGCTCACCGCGCGAAGCTCAAGGCGCGAACCTCAAAGCGGGAGCACTGCGTCGGCTGCGGTGTACGGAAGGTTCAGCGCCTTCGCGACTGCTTTGTACGTCACCTTGCCCGCTGCAATGTTGAGTCCTTCTTTCAGGTGCCGGTTTTCCGTAAGGGCACGGCGCCAGCCTTTGTCTGCCAGTTGCAGCGCGAACGACAGCGTTGCGTTGTTCAGGGCGTAGGTCGACGTGCGCGGCACTGCGCCCGGCATGTTGGCGACCATGTAGTGCACGACGCTGTCGATAACGTAGGTCGGATCGGCGTGCGTGGTCGGGCGCGACGTTTCGCAGCTGCCGCCCTGGTCGATCGCAACGTCGACGATCACAGAGCCGCGCTTCATCTGCGGCAGCATCGCGCGCGTCACGAGTTTCGGTGCTTCGGCACCGGGTATCAACACGCCGGAGATCACGAGATCGGCGCGCAGCACTTCGCGCTCGACGTTGTCGCGGTTTGAAAATACGGTCATCACCCGTGCGCCCAGCATCGCATCGATGCGGCGCAGCGCATCGATCCACGTATCGATGACGATCACTTCGGCTCCCGTGCCGACTGCCATCTGCGCGGCGTTGGTGCCGACCATGCCGGCGCCAAGGATCAGGATGCGGCCCGGTGGAACACCGGCAACGCCGCCGAGCAACATGCCCATTCCGCCGGCTGATTTTTCCAGGCAACGCGCGCCGGCCTGCACTGAGAGCCGACCCGCGACTTCGGACATCGGTGCCAGGAGTGGCAGGCCGCCGGTCGGCGCGGTCACGGTTTCATACGCGATGCAAATGGCGCCGCTCTTCAACAGATCGGCCGCCTGTTCCGGATCGGGCGCAAGGTGCAGATACGTGAACAGGATCTGCCCTTCGCGCAGCATCGCGCGCTCGATCGCCTGCGGCTCCTTCACCTTGACGATCATCTCGGCTCGCTTGAATACTTCTTCGGCGCTGACCGCGATCTCTGCACCGGCGCGCCGATAATCATCGTCGGTCGCACCAATGCCGGCGCCAGCGTCGGTTTGCACCAAAACCGTGTGACCATGCAGCGTCATCTCGCGCACCGAAGACGGCGTGAGTCCGACGCGATATTCGTGAACCTTGATCTCCTTAGGAACGCCGACCAGCATTGCTCCCCCTAGTCCAGTGAAACCGTCAAATCGCACCGGCGCGGACGAGCGGGAGTGTATTCGGCGGCTTCACTGGACTAGCTTTTTGTTCGTCGTGAGTCGGGATCGTAAGGCGCTTTCAGGGAGACGGTTGCGCGATGGCGTTCTCCGGCCAGTTGGATTTCGTATTCGCCGCTTTCGATCCAGGTGCGATCGGCGGCGCTGTCGGTGCGCGTGACGAGCCCGAGCGCGACCGGTCTACCAATCGTGTGGCCGAACGCGGCCGAGGTAATGAAGCCGACCGGCTCGCTGTTGCGCAGGATCAACTCGTTGCCCCACAGGTTGGTATGCGGCGCGTCGATCACGACCGACACGATGCGCCGTTTCACGCTGGCTGCACCGCCGTCCTTTGCAATCGCGCGTAGCGCGTCGCAGCCGCGAAAACCGGCCCGGTCCAGCTTCACCGCGAACGACAGTCCGGCTTCGAACGGGTTGATTTCCGGAGTCAGTTCGCGGCCCCAGGCGCGATAGCCCTTTTCAATCCGCAACGAATCGATTGCGTAGTAGCCCGCGTTCGCAACGCCCAGCTCCTCGCCCGCTTCCATCAACGCCTGGTACACACCGACCGCGAACTCGACCGGCACGTACAGCTCCCATCCAAGCTCGCCGACATACGTCAGTCGAGTCGCGCGCACCGTTGCGTAGCCCAGATCGATCTCCTGCGAAGTGCCGAACGGAAACATCGCCGACGAAAAATCCGCGGTCGACACGCGCTGCATCAGCGTGCGCGATTGCGGGCCCATCACCGCGATTACGGAATACATCGACGTGATATCGACGACGGCGGCGGATTCCGCGTCTCGCGGCAACGTTGCGATCGTGCGCTCGATCACGTCGCGATCGCGCACGGCCTGCGCGCTGCCGGTGACGATCATGTACTCGTCAGAGTCGAGCATCGTGACCGTGAAATCGCTTTCGTAGCCGCCGCGCTCATTGAGCATGCCGGTGTAAACGGTGCTGCCGGGCGTGCCGGGAAGTTCGTTGGCTATCAGCAGCTCAAGCGCGTTGCGCGCACCGCTTCCCTTCACCAGCAGCTTCGCGAACGAACTCATGTCGAACAGTGCGACTCGCTCGCGGCACGCGCGGTGTTCCTCCGCCACCCAGGCGTGCCAGTTCTGATGCCCCCACGAATACTCGATCCGCGCCTGCTCTGGCGACGGCGCGAAGAAGTTAGGGCGCTCCCATCCCATCTTCGAACCGAAGCACGCACCGGCATCGCGCAGCAGCGCATACAACGGCGAGCGCCGGAACGGCCGTGCACTTTCGAGCTCACGATTCGGCCACGGCATCTTGTAGTGCATGCCGAGCACTTCACTGATGCGATCCGGCAGCCAATTCTCATTCGCATTGAAGCGGCCGAAGCGCCGGATGTCGACTGGCCACAGGTCCAGCATCGGTTCGCCCTGCACGATCCATTCGGCAAGCGCCTTGCCGGCGCCGCCGGCCGACGCAATGCCCGTCGAGTTGAACCCGCAGCCGACGTAGAAGTTGTCAAAGCCCGGCGCCGGCCCGAGATTGAAGTTGTTGTCCGCAGTAAACGACTCGGGTCCGTTGTAGAACTGCTTGACCTGCGCCGTTTCAAGGGCAGGCACGCGAATCATCGCGTTTTCCAGCAGGATTTGAAACGCGTCCCAATTGTCCGGCAGCAACTGAAATTCGAAGTTCTCCGGGATACCGCCGCGATGCCGCGCGCTCTGCAGCCACGGCGTTGCGCTAGGTTCGAAACCGCCCATCAACAGCCCGCCGACTTCTTCTTTGAAGTAGACGTAGCCGTCCGGATCGCGCAGCACCGGCAGATCGCGATGCACGCCTTCGATGCGATCCGTGACGATGTAATAGTGCTCGCACGAAAAAAGCGGCACGGCGACACCGGCTTGCTGCGCAATCTCGCGCGACCATTGGCCGCCGCACAACACGACGATCTCCGCGCGAAGGAAACCTTGGTCGCCGGCTTTGTTGCGCCAGGTCAGCGGGGAAACCCGCTTCAGGCGATGAGCGTTGTCAGTGGCGAGGCGGGTCACACGCACGTTCTCGAAAATTTTCACGCCGCGATTGCGAGCGCCTTTGGCGAGCGCCATCGTCAGATCAGCGGGGTTCGCCTTGCCGTCGGCGGGTAGCCAGACCGCGCCCTGCAGATCGCCGGTCGCCATGATCGGATACAGCTGGCCGGCATCTGCGGCCGAGATGACGTCGCATGCGACGCCATGGGCGCGCGCCACAGCCGCCGTGCGCTTCAGTTGAATCATTCGATCTGCCGTGCGCGCCACGGCGAGCGATCCGCATTGCTTCCAACCGGTAGCGAGCCCCGTTTCTTCTTCGAGCCTTGAATACAATTCAGTCGAATAGCGGATCAGGCGCGTCATGCTCTCGTGCGCGCGTAGTTGACCCACGAGCCCCGCGGCGTGCCATGTCGTGCCCGAGGTCAGCCGGCCTTGTTCGAGCAGGACCACATCCTTCTCGCCGAGTGCGCTCAGGTGATAAGCGACCGAGCAGCCCATGATGCCGCCGCCGACTATGACGATGCGCGCGGTGTCGGGAAGCGCTGACGATGCGCTCAAGCTCTCTGCGTTCAAGAAGAACTTTCCGTCAGGCGGAATCGTTGCCGAAAGGCCCGCTCGCCGGCCGGCGAGAACTTCACGACGCGCGAATCCCTTACGCGTTGCGCCCAACCGAGCTCATAGCATCGAGTCAACAGCGCCGCGCCGGCGGCGCCGGCCAGATGATGACGGCGCACGCTCCAATCGAGGCAGACGTGCGACACACGTCGGCGCTGCTCGCCGAGGGCTTCGAAGTCGATTCCGATCTCGCCGAGGAACCGCTTGCCGGTCCGGGTGAAAGACAGCTCACCCGCGCCGCGTCGTACATAGCGACGCTGTTGCAGACTGTCGAGGGCGAGTACGCCGAGCTCGCCTGCCAGATGGTCGTAGCAGACGCGAGCCTTTCTGAGCGCCGGCTCGCGTGGGCTCGACCGGATGCGCACGGCGCCGGTGCGGTACGCCACACCCATCAGGCTTTCGAGCAAGTGCGCGACGTCGCGGTCTGCGAGTCGAAAGTACCGGTGTCGTCCCTGGTTCTCGACGGCGATCAATCCGGCATCGAGCAACTTTGCAAGATGCGCGCTGATCGTCTGTTTCGTCAGGTTGGCGACACCGGCGAGCTCGGTAGCCGTCATCGCTTCGCCGGCCATCAGCGCCGTCAGAACCTCGGCCCGGGCCTGGTCGCCGACCAGGGCGGCGATACGGACGATGCTCGGACCGTCTTTCATGGTTCGATCGTAGCCGAACCATTGTCGTGCGGCAAGACGCTACGCTGCAGCAGACAGGGAGACAGAGATGAAGCTCACCTGCTTTATCCGGTACGAGATCGATCCGTTCCAGCGCTATACTTTCAAGGAGTACGCCGACAACTGGGCGCGCATCATTCCACGCTGCGGCGGCGATCTGGTCGGCTACTTTCTGCCCTACGAGGGAACGAACAAGGGTCGCCGGGTTGAACCCGCCCCGCGGCAACTCCGAACACGTGCGCCGACAGGGCATACAGGAATGAAAAGCTCCAGGCGACAAGTATCACAACCGCAACTACCGCCAGGACAGCTAAAGCAGTGCGCGGCAGAAAAACAGGAAGCTCTAGGACCAACCACTCCAGAAAAATCGCCGGCGCTATGTACGCAAGCG
Source organism: Burkholderiaceae bacterium (assembly GCA_041751715.1). Classification (GTDB taxonomy): domain Bacteria; phylum Pseudomonadota; class Gammaproteobacteria; order Burkholderiales; family Burkholderiaceae_F; genus JACCZX01. The sequence continues at coordinate 3,389 of JBGSWY010000088.1, read as the reverse complement.
CAGCCGGCCAGTTTCGTACCGCAGCTCTGACTCCCTCGGCGACCGCGCGGGATCCTGACAAACCGCGCAGCACGACGGCGGCGGGAATGAACATCAGCGGCAGACCTGCGATGTACAGGATGATCTTGAAGATGAAAAAAACGTCGGGTGCAGGGGGCTTCGACGTGAGAATGTTGCCGAAAAAATAAGCGACCGAATGCAGGCCGCCGCCTTGCGCGACCAGGTACGCCAGGCCGATGATGAAAGGAACCAGTGCGGTCAACACAAGGACCAGTTGCGCGGACGCCAAGAGGGAGAACACGCCAAACAGGCGGCTCGGCTTTGGCGGTTGTCCCGCGGCCGCGCCTGAGAACAAGACAAGCATCTGCGCTCCCAGCAGCCCTGCCAGTGCCATTTTTGCCACGAACCCGATGTAGGGGATGAACATCAAGCTCTCGACCACCACGAAGAACACAATGATCAACAGCAACCATCTGAGCGGGTACGCAGCCAGCAGTGCGAGCGCGTGGCGCGCGCAGCGAGCGATCTCGGTGACTCCCAGTGTCTGAATGTCTATGCCCCTTTCAGGTGCCATGCTTTGGGTCGCGTGAATGCTTCGATTCCGTACGTGGATAACGTGAGGCCGATGCCGGAGTGCCCGACGCCGCTCCATGGTAACCGCGGGCTGACTCTGTCGCAGCAGTTCCAGTAGACCGAACCTGCGCGCAATCGTGACAATATTTCCTTCGCGCGCCGTTCATCCTTGCTGTAGACGCCCGCCGTCAGACCGTATTCAGTGTCGTTCATCAGGCCCACGGCTTCATCATCGTTCGCAACTTTCTGAATGCCGATGATCGGGCCGAAGCTTTCTTCCCGCATCACTTCCATTGAGTGATTCACATCGGTCAGCACCGTGGGCTCAAACCAATTGCCGGGCGATTGCAAGCGGGCGCCGCCGAGGCCGAGCCTGGCGCCCTTGGCCACAGCGTCGGCCACTTGCCGATCGAGCACCTCGATCTGCGGCGCGCGCGTCAGCGGGCCGATGTAGGTGTCGTCGGCGGTCGGATCCCCGCGTTTGAAGCCTCCCACTTCCTTGACGAACGCGTTGACGAAATCTTCGTAGATCGTTTGATGCACATAAATGCGCTCGACCGAGCAACAGCTCTGACCGGTGTTGTACATCGCGCCGTCGGCGAGCGACGCGGCTGCCTTCGCTACATCGACGTCGTCGCGCACGTAGATCGGATCCTTGCCGCCGAGTTCGAGTTGCAGCTTGACCATGCGCGACGCCAGTTCGTGCGCGATGCGCTGACCGGTGGCGTATGAGCCGGTGAAAAATACGCCGTCGATCGGCTGCCTGATCAGTTCAGCGCCCACCGCGCCGTCGCCGATCAGCACCGCGAACACGTGCTCGGGAACTCCCGCGCGATGCATCAGCCTGCCGATTTCTGTACCGGTCAGCGCCGCGAACTCCGACGGTTTGTACAAAACCGCATTGCCGGTGAGCAGTGCCGGGACGAACACGTTGCCGCCGACGAAATACGGGTAGTTCCACGCGGAAATGTTGGCTATCACGCCGAGCGGCTCGTGCGAGATGCGTTCACGCATGCCGCCCGCGTTGTGCACGTCGCGCGCTGCGATCGTTTTCTCCGTTTCGGCAAGAAAAAAGTCGATGCGCGCGGGCAGGCCCTTGATCTCGTTCTTCGCCTGGCGAATCGGCTTGCCGGTCTCCGACGTGAGAACGGCGGCGAGCCGATCGACTTCGCCTGTCAGCGCATCGCGGAATCTGCGCAGCGCGTTGGCCCGCATCTCCAGCGGTGTCGCTGCCCAGCCGGGCTGCGCCGCGCGCGCGGCTCTGTACCTGGCGGCAATCGAATGCGCGTCATCCTGCGGCAACTGCGCAATTGTGGCGCCGGTGGCTGGATTTTGAACACTCAGCATGCTTACTCGCCGCTCGGCGTATGCGCGTGCTGGTGAGCGAGTTCGCGCGCCTGTTCACCTTCCGGAATCAAGCGGCCCGAGTCGCGCCATTCAACTGCCGAGTGAAACCCATGCTTCTCCGCATGCGCGCGAAACCACATGCCTTCCGGGTTATGGCGCGTGATTCCGTCGAAAACGGTCGCGATCATCTGCGTCGATGCCAGTCCCATGTTCTCGTACGCCTGATTGATCATCAGCTTCTGCATCATCAACTGGCCGCGTGGCACGCCGGCGATTCGTTCTGCCAGTGCATCGACCGTGGCATCCAGTTCAGCCGGTGCTACGGCGTCGATCGCCAGCCCCCACTCCTTCGCGGTTGCGCCGTCGATCGTATCGCCGGTGAACAGCATGCGTTTTGCGCGCTGCATGCCGATCCGATACAGCCACATTGCCGTGGTCGGGCAGCCCCACACGCGCGTCGGCATGTAGCCGATGCGCGCAGTGGCTTCCATCACCAGAAGGTCGCAGCACAGGGCGATGTCGGAGCCGCCGGCTACTGCGTACTGCTGCACCCGGCAGATTGTCGGCTTGTAGCTGCGCCACAGGCTCATGATGTCGTCGGTCGCACCCTTCATCCAGCGATAGTCGACCATCGGATCCCAGGGATTCTCGGTCTGCAGCCACTCGTGCGCGTCGGGCTTTTCGGCGGAGTCCTTCATGTCGTAGCCGGCGCAGAACGCGCGGCCTGCGCCTTGCACGACGACCACGTGCACTTCGTCGTCACTGTTGGCAAGTTCCACAGCGCGGCGAATCTCGCCCGGCATCTGTTGCGAAATTGCGTTCAGTCGCTCGGGGCGATTCAACGTAATGCGTGCGATGCGCGGATTACGCGCGTCCTTGCCATACAGCAACGTGCCGAACGCTTCACTCATTGCTCGCTCTCGGTAGTTCTTAAGAAATCGTTCAGGATCGGGTCACCCGACAGGGTGTCGGTGCTGGTCCAGTCGAGAAATTCGGGATGCCACTGGACCGCGGCGACATACGAGCGGCCGGTCCAGCGCATGGCCTCAACCAGTCCGTCGTCGGTGGACGCGGCTTCGACCGTGAACCCGTCGGCGAGCTTCTTCACTGCCTGATGGTGCACGCTGTTGACGCGGGCGCGCTTTACGCCGGGATAGAGGCCGGCGAGCCGTGTCTCGGCGATGAATTCGATCTCGTGAAAATTCTGGTCGTATAGTGCAGCGTCTCGATGCATGCGGCTGCCCGGCTGTTGCGTCGTGATGTCCTGATATAGCGTGCCGCCGAACGCAACGTTGATCACCTGCAAGCCACGGCACACGCCGAGCACCGGCTTGCCGGCATCGATGAACGCGCGCAACAGCGCGATCTCATACTCGTCGCGCACCTTGTCGCCACTCCATTCGGGCTTCAACGGCTCTTCACCGTAGCTGCCCGGCCACACATCCGAGCCGCCATGCAGCACCAGCCCG
>JBGSWY010000087.1:0-14148 GCA_041751715.1 Burkholderiaceae bacterium | reverse complement strand
GCAACGCGCGCCGCACTCGGATGGCCACACAAGATATTCGTCGTGCCGCAGGATGCCTACGCGGCATGGGACGCGCAGGCGGCCGGTGCCGAGCGCGAGGCGAAGTGGGCGCAGCTGTTCGACGCGTACTCCGAGCGCTATCCGCGTGATGCCGGCGAACTTGAGCGGCGCATCAAGCCCGAATTGCCGGCCGCCTACTTTGCGGCGCGCGATGCCGCCATTGCGGCAGCTGCCGAGAAGCGCGAAGCAGTAGCCACGCGCAAGGCATCACAACTTGCACTCGAAGCACTGGCGCCGGCATTGCCTGAGCTGATCGGCGGCTCGGCAGATCTGACCGGCAGCAATCTGACCAAGTGGAGCAAGGCGGGTGCATTTCGGCCCGACCATCTCGACGGCCGCCATATCAACTATGGCGTGCGCGAGTTCGGCATGTGCGCTATCGCGAACGGACTGGCAGCGCACGGCGGATACTTGCCGTTTGCCGGCACCTTTCTGACTTTTTCGGACTATGCGCGCAACGCATTGCGCATGGCCGCGCTGATGAAGCTGCGCGTGGTGTACGTCTTCACGCACGACTCGATCGGCCTCGGCGAAGACGGGCCGACGCATCAGGCGGTCGAACACGCAGCCAGTTTGCGGCTGATTCCGCACATGGATGTCTGGCGGCCGGCCGATACGGTTGAGTCGCTGGTCGCATGGGCGGCGGGGATCGAACGCGAAGATGGTCCGACCAGCCTGCTGTTCTCGCGCCAATCAGTGCCTTTCATTTCGCGCCCGGTCGATGCAGCCGCAATGCGTCGCGGCGCTTACGTGATCAGTGAAGCAAAGGGTGGACTGAAGAACGCGCGCGCGGTGCTGATCGCCACCGGCTCCGAAGTCGGACTTGCGGTCGATGCGCAAAAGGAACTGGCTGAGCAGGGGCTTGCGGTCCGCGTGGTGTCGATGCCATCGACCTCGGTATTCGATCGGCAGGACAGTAAATACAAATCGTTCGTCCTGCCCGAAGGACTGCCGCGTATCGCGATCGAAGCGGGAGTGACCGATTTGTGGTGGAAGTACGTGCGTGGAACGGGAGCCGTGATCGGGCTCGATCGCTTCGGCGAATCGGCGCCGGCAAAGGATGTTTTCAAGTATCTGGGATTCACGGTGGATAACGTCGTGGCTACCGTCAAGCAGGTCATCGCACAAGGGAAACAATGACGATCAAGGTTGCCATCAACGGTTACGGCCGCATCGGCCGCAACATCCTGCGTGCGCACTATGAAGGCGGCAAAAAGCACGACCTGCAGATTGTTGCAATCAACGATCTCGGCGACCCGAACACGAACGTTCATCTGACGAAGTACGACACCGCGCATGGCCCGTTTCCGGGCACCGTCGCGGCCGATGGCGATTCGATGGTCGTTAACGGCGACCGCATTCGCGTCCTGGCGCAGCGCAACCCCGCCGAGCTGCCGTGGCGCGACCTGGGTGTCGATGTCGTGCTCGAGTGCACCGGATTCTTTACCACCAAGGAAAAGGCTTCGGCGCACCTGAAAGGCGGCGCCGGGAAAGTCATCATCTCGGCGCCCGGTGGCAAGGATGTCGATGCGACGATCGTCTACGGCGTCAACCACGCAACGTTGAAGGCGTCGCACACGGTGATCTCGAACGCGTCGTGCACCACCAACTGTCTGGCGCCGATGGTCAAGCCGCTGCACGACAAGATCGGCGTCGTCACCGGATTGATGACGACTATCCACTCGTTCACCAACGATCAGGTGCTGACCGACGTCTATCACGAGGACTTGCGCCGCGCGCGTGCCGCCGGTCACAACATGATTCCGACCAAGACCGGTGCTGCGTCCGCGCTCGGACTCGTGCTGCCGGAGTTGAACGGCAAACTCGACGGCTACGCGATCCGGGTGCCGACCATCAACGTGTCGATTGTCGATCTGTCATTCATTGCCGCACGCGACACAAGCGTCGACGAAGTCAACGCGGTCATGCGGGCCGCCGCCGACGGCGAGTTGAAAGGCGTGCTCGGCGTCAACACTGACCCGCTGGTGTCGAGTGACTTCAACCACGATCCGCGCTCGTCGATCTTCGACGCCACGCTGACCAAAGTCGCCGGCCGCCTGGTCAAGGTCTCGAGCTGGTATGACAACGAGTGGGGATTTTCCAACCGGATGCTGGATACGTCGGTTGCGTTGATGAAGGCCCGCTGAGTAATCAGCCGTCCTCCCGATCGTCCTCCGATTTCTCAGGAGCCTTGCGCGCGATCACCGCGCCGATCCGCCACTTGTCGATCTCGGCGACTTCGAAACTCCAGCCGCCCCAGTCAGCGAGCTCGCCTACGCCCGGTATGCGGCCGAAGATGGACAACACCAGTCCGGCGAGCGTATTAAATTCGCCTTCCGGTAGCTCGGTCAATCCAAGCCGCTCCTTCGCGTCGTAGATCGACATTGCGCCGTCGATCAGCAACGCACCGTCTTCAAGCTCCTTCACTTCCGGAGCGCCCGGCTCGCTGTCCGGAAGATCGCCGGCGATCGCTTCGAGCAGATCGGTCTGCGTGACGATCCCCTGCAGGCCGCCGTGCTCGTCGACCACCAGCAACATCTCGAGCGGCGACTTCTTGAACAGGTTGAGCGCATCCAGCACTGAGGCGCCCGCGTGCACCGCTGCCGGCGCCTCGGTCACGTGCATCAGGTCGAATGGCTCGTCGCTGAGGTGGCGCTCAAGGATGTCTTCCTTGCGCGCGACGCCGACAACTTCGTCGATCGATTCGCGGCTCACCAGGAACTGCCGGTGCCCGCTGTTGCGTACTTCGGCCAGCACTTTATCCGGCGGGTCATTGGTGTCGAGCCAGACGACTTCGGTGCGGGGCGTCATGATGGTCTGCGCCGGGCGCTCGGAGAGCGACAGCACACCTCGCACCATCTGCGTTTCGGCCGGCGCAAATGCGCGCTGGTGCTCCGCTGAGGGCGCGGCCGAGCTCGGGTCTGCGCCAGCAGCCGCCGGCGTCATCGGAATGCCGGCCAGCAGTCGCAGCACCGCATCCGCCGTGCGCTGCCGCGCAGGAATCGCACCAGCCGACTTGTTGCGGTTGCGCTGCGCGAGCTGGTTGAACGTTTCGATCAGCACCGAGAACCCGATCGCGGCGTACAGATACCCCTTCGGAATGTGGTAGCCGAAGCCATCGACCACCAGCACCAGGCCGACCATCAACAGGAACCCCAGGCACAGGATGACCAGCGTCGGATGCGCGGTGACGAACGTGGTCAGCGGCTTGCTCGCCACGATCATCACGATCATCGCGACGATAACTGCCGCCATCATCACCGGCAACTCGTTGACCATGCCGACCGCGGTAATCACCGAGTCGAGCGAGAACACGGCATCGAGCACGACGATCTGCGCGATGACCGGCCAGAACGCCGCATACACGGTGGTCACCGCCGCATGTGCGTGCGACGGTGCTTCCAGACGCTCGTGCATCTCGATCGTCGCCTTGATCAGAAGGAACATGCCGCCACCGATCAGTATCAGGTCACGCCCGGCAAAGTCGAAGCCGAACGCCGAAAACAACGGTGCGGTGAGCGTGACCAGCCACGAGATGCTGAACAACAGCCCGAGTCGCATAAAGAGCGCCAGACTCAGGCCGATCACGCGCGCCCGGTCGCGCTGCTCGGGCGGCAGCTTGTCTGCCAGTATCGCAATGAAGATCAGGTTGTCGATGCCCAGGACGATCTCGAGCACGATCAGCGTTGCGAGACCGATCCAGATGGTCGGGTCGGTCATCCATTCCATCGTGCGCCTCCGTCGGCGAGAACCATGAAATGGTCTCCTTAGTTGATCAAAAGGGGGATGTAAACGCCGAGACGTTACACAACCTTACGATTTCGTCCGGCCCACGCCATGCGGAAGACGCATTCCCACGACTGCCGGGCACGAAGCACGGCTTTGCTCTGGACGCCGCCGTGCGGTACACCTTTCGGCCGACAGGCGCGTTGTTCCGATTCTCGGTACCGTGCGCAAGCTCTCACGGTACCCACGCCAAGTCGCTAACAATCTGGTCTGCACGATGAAGATGGCTCGAGTAACCACCGCCGTTGTCGCTTCAATGCTGGCTGCCTGCACCGCGCCGGCGGCGATGGCGCCCCCAGCCGATGCACCGGTCGTCGCAGCGCTGATCGTCAAGCCTCGCGTCGCGACCAGCGAGCCATCGGCAGTCCTCAAGCCGATGCGAGCGACGCTGGGCCAGACGGCGGGAGTCAGATACTTGCGGCCGATGGCGGGCGATGCGCATGTCGTGCATCTGACCGCGCCGGCGCAACGCAGCGAAGTTCCGCAGCTGATCGAGCGCCTGCGCGCATCGGGCGCTTTTGAGTACGTCGAAGTCGATTCGATGATGAAGATTCAATAACAGGTCGTACGTGCTGTCCTGAAAGGATTTCAGTGAACCGTCCACTGCTTGGTCTGACATGTGCCCTGGTGGCCAGCGTGGCTGTCGCGTTGCCGGCGTCGACTGCGACCTCAACTGCGAGGATCACTGTCAAGCAGGCGCAGTTGACGGGCGTAACCGCCACCAGCCGTGTAGTGCCGGAACAGGTGGTGTCGCGGCTGATCGTCAAGTTGCGCGCTCCCACGGCGAGTGAATTGGTGCGCCCGATGTCAGCGTCGGGGGTGCAGGCACTGTCGGCTGCTGCGGGAGTCGGCATGAGATCGGTACGCGCGATGGCGGGCAGATCATCACTGCTGGCTTTGGACACGCCGCTGCGGTTGTCTGAAGCCAAGGCGATTGCTGCGCGTCTGGAGAACGATGCGTCGGTTGAGTACGCCGTGCCGGACATCATGCTCAAGAAGCTGGCTACGCCGAATGAGGTGCGGTTCAATGACTGGCAATGGAATCTGTTTGCGCCGACTTCCACATATACAGGAGCGCTGCAGGCTGGCGGCACCAAATCGGCGATAGCGACCGGTGGCGCGAACCTCCCGCTCGCGTGGGATGTAACCACGGGCCACAGTAGCGCGGTGGTGGCGATCATCGACACCGGCATCGTTAACCATACCGACCTGAATGGTTCGCCTCCGGGCGACACGTATGTTCCGGCCGGCCGTTTCCTCGCCGGCTATGACTTCATCTCCGAAAACGTCGGTGCTGGGACATTGCCCGCGCTTTTCGTTGCCAATGATGGCAACGGCCGCGATGCCGATCCCTCTGATCCCGGCGACTGGGTGACGACCGACGAAGAAACGCTATACCCGACGCAATGCGACGACGGGCAAACCGGGCCGCAAAACAGCAGCTGGCACGGCAGCCATATGGCCGGTGTTGCTGCTGCGACCGCAAACAATTCAACCGGCATTGCCGGCATCGGCTGGAACGTTCGAATTCTTCCGGTGCGTGCGCTAGGCAAGTGCGGCGGCTCGCTGTCGGACATCGCAGAGGCGATTCGCTGGGCGGCAGGACTGTCGGTACCGAATGTGCCGGCCAACCCAACCCCGGCGCAGGTGATCAGCCTGAGCCTTGGCAGCGGTCCGACCGTGGCATGCGACAGCGCGATGCAGGGCGCCGTCGATGCGGCAATCGCCGCCGGTGCTGTAGTGCTGGCAGCAACCGGCAATGACACCGCGATCGGCCTTTCTTCGCCCGCGAGTTGCAACGGTGTCATTGCGGTGACTGCGCACACTATCAACGGCGAAAACGCCGATTACGCCAACGTGGGTGCGGCGATGGGGGTAGGGCCGCAACCAACGATTAGCTCACCAGGTGGCGGCCGCCCGGCGTTCCTGGGCGCAGGCGGCCCGACGGACGACCCTACGTGGTTTGGGTATTCGGTCTGGTCGACGATTTTGTTCGGCAATACGGGGCCGAGCAGCGGTGATAGCTCCAATCCGCCGCGCGTCGGTCCGGCGTACGCCGGGTTTACGGGCACCAGCGCGGCAACTCCGCAAGTCGCCGGCGTTGCTGCGCTGATCAAGTCGATGATTCCGAGCGCGTCGCCCACGACGATTCGCAACTTCATCGTCAGCAACGTCCGCCCTCATCCGGCCGGCGGTGCCTGTGCTACGGGCGGCGGGATCGCGGGCCAATGCGGGCCTGGACTACTTGATGCTAACGCCGCTGTGCGCGCCGCTGCGCCGGTCGCGCCGCTAGTCCTGTTTGCATCACCGGCGAATGCATCAGTGTTCGAGGGGCAGACAGCGACATTCTCGGTCGACGTCACCGGCGCCGGACCAATCGCGTATCAATGGCTGCGCGACGGCAGTCCGATTGCAGGCGCGAACGCTGCGTCGTACACAACGCCGGCGCTTACGGTTGCTGCTGATAACGGATCGACGTACTCCGTGGTGATGACCAATGGTCTTGGCACCGCTACCAGCGCATCGGCGACGCTTGCAGTTGTTGTGGCGCCACCGCCCCCGGGCGGCGCACCACCGCCAACCGGCGGCGGTGGAGGCGGCGGTGGGCTGCCCTTCTGGCAACTGCTGCTGCTGGGCGCGCTATCGCTGGCGGCGCGCGTTCGCAGCGGTCTCCGCGCAGATTAAGTCATCGAACAGGGTCAGAGGGGCGCCGTAGATATTTAGTCCACTTCCCTCTACTCCTGTCCGAAAAACATGATATTTTTCGGACTAGATGACCAGGAAGACGCAAGCTTCCACCCGCAGGCGCGTGCCGTCAAGCATAGATGCGGCAGTGGCGCGTCGCGTTCAACGCGCCGCGCCGGGTACGGTATTCACGCCTGCGCTGTTTGCCAAGACGGGCAGTCGAAGTGCCGTGGACAAGGCGCTGCAGCGCCTGGTGGCGCGCGGCGGGCTGCGTCGGCTGGCGCGTGGGTTGTACGACAAGCCACGCGAAGATCCCCTGCTGGGCACCCTGTGGCCCTCGGTCGATGCGATCGTTAAAGCGCTCAGTGGCAAGGACCGTATGCGTCTGCAGCCCACCGGCGCCTATGCCGCCAATCTGCTGGGCTTGACAGAACAAGTACCGGCTCGAGTCGAGTTTCTGACCGACGGAACCGGCCGCACGGTTCGGGTGGGTCCGATGCATATCGTGCTCAAGCGGACTACCCCACGGCAGATGGCTGCAGCCGGACGCAGTAGCGGACTGGTGATCCAGGCTTTGCGCAACTTAGGATCGGCTCATATCAGCAGCGATCGTCTAGACCGTCTGCGCCGCACGCTACCCACCGCCGCGCGGCGCGCTTTGCTGGACGACCTCGCACTGGCGCCGACATGGATGCGCCCGCTGCTCCGGAGCCTGGCGGAAGCCAGTTGATCATGGAGGGCTCTCTGCGCTTTCTCTCGCTGCCGCCGGAGCGCCGCGCGCTCGCGCTCGAGCAAACGGCCGCAGCTCTGAACGCTTCGACCGTAATGGTGGAAAAGGACTTCTGGGTTTGCTGGCTACTCGGCTTGCTGTTCGCCGACTCCGAGCTTGCGCCGCATGTGGTGTTCAAGGGCGGCACTTCCTTGTCCAAGGTATACGGCGTGATTGACCGCTTTTCGGAAGACATCGACCTGTCGTTGTCGCCGGCTTTCGTCGGTGCCGACGAGGCGAGCTTTGCGGCGCCGGAGAGTCGTACCAGACGCGACGCTGCACTAGTGCAAATGCAGGTGCAGTGCGGCGTGCGCACGCGCGACACGGTGGCGCCGCGGCTGGAAGCGGCCGTCACTGCGCAACTCGGGGCTCGGTCCGATGGTGGCACCTGGTTGAGCTACGAGAGCGACGCCGTCACGGGATCGCCGGTGCTCTGGTTGCATTACCCCACGGCACAGACTACGGGCTTCGACTATCTGAAGCGGGCGGTCAAGCTGGAACTCGGCTCGCTGACTGACCAGCAGCCCACTGGACAATATGCTGTGCGGCCATGGGTCGCCGACGAGTTTCCAACAGCGTTTGCCGATTGGAACTGTGTCGTAACCGCGCTGGAGTTGCAGCGCACCTTCTGGGAGAAGGCAACGATTCTGCATGCCGAGCATCATCGGCCTTCCGAAATGCCCATGCCGGACCGCTATGCGCGCCACTACTCTGACATGGCACGTCTACTACAGCACCCGCGGGCTGCCGCGATGCTTTCCGATTACGAGTTGTGTGCACGCGTCGTGGCGTGGAAGAGCCGGGTGTTTGCACGACAGTGGGCGCGATACGAGCTTGCGCAGCCAGGAAGCTTCAAGCTGTTGCCTTCGGAAGCCCGCATTCCCGAATTGTCGCGCGACTACTCCGAAATGCGGCCGATGTTCATGACCCCACCTCCTGCCTTTGGCGCCGTGCTAGATCAATTACGGGCAGCGGAACATATCCTTAACGACAGAACTGTGTGAAGAGCAACTCCTCGACGCGTCCTCGCGCCGCACAGCATCTGGTCGTCCGGCGACTGTCAGGGGACTAATGCGGCGCGCCGCCAGATGTTCGGCCTAGCTGGCGCGCGGCGGCGGGGTACACCTTTCGGTTGACCGCCGCGTGAGTCTCCGCGCGCACGTATTCACGTAAGCTTTTTACGCTGTCGTTCGCACCGGATAACGGTGCTAATCGGGCGATTGCGTGCTCGCTCACCATTTCAAGATTGCGAGTCCAACCGCTCTTGCGAGAGCACGAACTTTGCGAGAGGAACTGCTGTGTTGCCTAACAAAATTGGTTTGAGTGCGGTTGGCTTGAGTGCAATGGCTGCGATCGGCACCGCTGCATTGCCTTCGGCGGTTGCGCAATCGAGCGTGAAGCTGACTCCCAAGCAGGCGGCGCTAGTCGGCGTGAGCATTGCTCCGCCGCTGGACCGTCAATACGACGTCGGAACACTGATCGTAAAGCTGCGCGCACCGAACGCAGACCTTGCCCACGCAATGGCGTCCGCAAATATGCGAGCGTTGTCGGTCGGTGCCGGCGTGCGAATGAAGAACGTCTCCGCCATCAGCGGCGGAGCATCGCTGGTGGCGCTGGATTCTCCGGTGCCGCTTGCAGAAGCCAGAGAACTCGCGGCTCGACTGTCAGCCGATCCTTCGGTTGAGTATGCGGTACCGGATATTGTCTTGAAGCCGGCCGCGCCTCCGAACGACACGGACTTCGTTCCACGTCAGTGGAACTGGCTGGCGCCCGACGCGACCTACAGCGGTGCCATAACGGTTGCGTTAAACGCGCCGCCTTTGCCAGACCGCACAGCCTTGGCGTTCGGCGGAATCAGCATGGTGCCCGCGTGGGAGCTTCAGGCCGGAACGAACGCCGTTGTTGTGGCGATTATCGACACGGGCATCATCAACCACCCCGAACTTAACGGCTCGAATGCACTGACGGCTTATCAGATGGGTGGACGTTTTCTCCAAGGCCACGACTTCGTTTCGACCGCTGCGCTGGGGCTGGCGGGCAACTTTGTGGAAAACGACCTCCCGGCTGGCGGCGGACGCGACGCTGATCCCACCGATACCGGGGGCGTCACCACTGCCGCTTTCAAGAATGCAAACGCCGTCTGCGACGACATTGGGCCCACGAGCAACAGACCCTTCTTCGACACGCCACCCTCATGGCACGGCACCCGCAGCGCCGGAATCATCGCGGCGACCGCAGACAACAACAGCGGCATTGCCGGCATAACGTCAAAAGCGCCGAATATTAGAATTCTTCCGGTTCGTGCAATGGGAAGATGCGGAGGCAATCTCAGCGATGTCGCGGATGCCATCCGGTGGTCGGCCGGTATCGCGGTTGCGGGTGTGCCAGCGAATGCCAATCCTGCCAAGGTGATCAGCATCGGCGCAGCAAGCGCTCCCGCTACGGCATGCCCGGCACCGCTGCAGGACGCGATCACGGCGGCGATCGGAGAGGGCGCTACCGTGGTTGCGGCAACCGGCAACAACTTTGACCTGAACATCGGCGCGCCTGCCAATTGCACCGGCGTCATCGCGGTCACCGCGCACGCCATCAATGGCGAGACGACCCAGTACGCGAACATCGGCCCAGAGAGCAAGGCAGGGCCCAATCCAACCATCAGTGCACCCAGCGGGGGCATTCCGTCGTCGCTCGGAACCGGGGATCCGTCGGTCGACAACCCGACTTGGGCCGGCTTTTCAATATGGTCGACAGCGCGAAATGCGCAGAATCAGCCGAGTGTTGAACGTGCGCATTTGCCGCTCCTGGCTACTAACAACGCCGCCTACGGAATGGTGTACAGCGGCACCAGCGATGCAACTGCTCAGGTCGCCGGCGTTGCGGCACTGATACTGGCCAAGCGCCCGACAGTAACTCCCGCACAGATGCGGGAAATCCTGACGGCGAGCGCTCGACCGTTTCCCAGCGCAGGCTTGTGCGCAGCCGGCAACCGGTTTTCCGGGCAATGCGGTGCGGGCATGCTCGACGCCGTGCGCGCCCTGCAGGCGACGGATCCCCCGGTGATCGTAAGCGCGCCTGTAGCGGTAACTGTCGGCGCTGGCCAGACGGCAACGTTCACGGTTGAAGCAACCGGCGTCACCAGTTATCAGTGGACGCGTGCGGGTGCTGATATCGCGGGAGCGACGAGCGCGACCTACACGATTCTGCAGGTGACCGCCGCTGACAACAACGTGCCTTTCGCAGTGAAGATGACGAACGTATCCGGCACGGTCACCAGTCCCCCAGCGGTGCTGACGGTATCTGCAGGATCGTCAGCTAATGCGCCGGCGAGCGGCGGCGGTGGTGCGCTGCCGTTCTGGCAGTTGCTACTGATGTCCTCGTTGTTGCTGGCCGCGCGAGTTCGCGTCGGTCACCGCGAACACTAGACCCAGCAATGTGCCGCAGGCCGCGCCGAAGAGGTGCGCTTGCGGCACGACACCTGCACCCAGCCACTCGGCATAAGGCGTGTTCGCGCCGCCCGGCTGCTCCAGCACGACCTTGATCCAGCCGCCGAAGAACAGCGCCGAGGGAAGCCACAGGTGGCCGAACCGGCGCGGGCGAGCCTGAATCAACCATACTGTGGCGCCGGCGAAGAACAAGCCATGCAGCGCGCCCGATAGTCCGCGATACCAGGTGATCGATGGATACAGCCACGCCAGGGCTGCGCTGATCGCGAGCGCAGCGGCCAGCAGTGCTGCGAGTTGACGCCGCGCATTCAGATCCGGCGCAAACAATCGCGCCACCACCCACAGCGCGACTGCGTTGATCAGCGCATGTGGCCAGTTCACATGCACAAAGTGTCCGGTAAGGCCGCGCCACGGCTCGGCGCTCAGAGCCGCGTACCGGTACTCCAGCGCAGCGGCGACCGGCAGCTCTTGCAGCAGCAGCATCGCGAGCGCGATGACGACCGCTCCGATTTCGGCGCGCGAGATCGAGATCGGTTTCGCTGTTCCGCTTTCATCTTCCGCTCTCATCTTCATATAATGCCCAACTCTCTTGCGAGCCGGGTTCTTTGCATCGCGGCTTATCGTTCCTACGCGCAATGCACTTCAGAACTCTCGATCAATTGGTTGCAGACGGGCAGCTGGCAGGGCGTCGCGTGTTCATTCGTTCCGACCTGAACGTGCCGCAGGATGATGCCGGCAGCATCACCGAAGACACCCGCATCCGTGCCTCCGTGCCGGCGATCCGCACGGCGCTGGGCGCCGGCGCGGCAGTCATGGTCGCGTCACATCTGGGGCGGCCCACCGAGGGCGAGTTTGCGGCGAAGGATTCGCTGGCGCCGGTGGCGCGCAGGCTCGGCGATCTGCTCGGGTTCGAAGTGCCTTTGGTGCACGACTGGGTCGATGGCGTCACCGTTGCGCCCGGCCAGGCCGTGTTGCTGGAGAACACGCGGTTCAATCGCGGCGAAAAGAAGAACAGCGATGAGCTCGCGCGAAAGATGGCGGCGTTGTGTGATGTGTATGTGAACGACGCGTTCGGCACGGCGCATCGCGCCGAAGCGTCGACGGTCGGCATCGCGAAGTACGCGCCGCTGGCATGCGCCGGGCCTTTGCTGGCGGCCGAGATCGACGCGCTGTCGAAAGCATCGAGTGATCCGAAGCGACCGTTGCTGGCGATTGTGGCCGGCTCGAAGGTATCGACCAAGGTGACGGTGCTGAACAACCTGGCGCAGAAAGTCGACCGCCTGATTGTCGGCGGTGGCATCGCCAACACGTTCCTGCTGGCCGAAGGGTTTGCGATCGGCAAGTCGCTGGCCGAACCCGATCTCGTTGCCGAATGCAAAAAGGTGCTGGCCACGCTGGCCGGCAAAGGCGCGACATTGCCGCTGCCGATCGATGTCGTCGTTGCAAAGGAATTTTCGGCCACTGCGCCGGCCGCGACCCGGCGTGCCGATGACGTGCAGTCGGACGAGATGATTCTCGATATCGGTCCGCAAAGCGCGCTGGGGTTGAGCCAGATGATTCGCAGTGCCGGCACCATCATCTGGAACGGCCCCGTCGGCGTGTTCGAGTTTGACGCCTTCGCCGGGGGTACGAAGCAGATGGCGCTGGCGATTGCCGAAGCCACTGCCAACGGCGCGTTCTCGATTGCCGGGGGCGGCGATACGCTGGCGGCGATCGCCAAGTACGATCTGGCCGACCGAATCAGCTACATCTCCACCGGCGGTGGAGCATTTCTGGAGTTTCTCGAAGGGAAAACCTTGCCGGCGATTGAAGTTCTCGAACAACGCGCCGTCCAGCGATGAGTTGGGTGCGACATACTCGGACATGGAGCTAGTGTGTGCCTACGGTACTGAGGTCCGGCCCTTATCGCTTCTTCTTTTTGCGCGAGCGACCGCGACGAACCGCAGCACATCCACGTTGAGCGTGACGATAGGATCACGAAGTTCTGGCTCGACCCAGTTCGGTTGCAGAGCAGTGGTGGGTTCACGCGCGTCGAGATCGCGCGCATCGAGAAGGTCGTGACTGATCATAGGTTTGAGCTTATGGAGGCTTGGAATGAGTACTTCGGCCGCTGAGATAGAAGTTCCCTTTGCCGAAAACGTCACGGTGTCGGACGACACGCTTTGTGTAGACCTGAGCGACGGGCGAAGCATTTCTGTTCCGCTCGCATGGTATCCGCGGCTGTCGCACGGTTCAGCGGCTGAGCGGAAGCGTTGGCGCCTGATCGGCCGAGGAGCAGGCATTCATTGGGAGGATCTCGATGAGGACGTTAGCGTTCAAGGTCTATTGGCGGGCCGGCCTTCGGGTGAAAGCCAAGACTCATTTGGCACATGGCTGGCGAAACGGTTGTCGCGCCCAATAAAGCGCTCAGCTCGGACGCGTGGGAAGGAATCGCGCGTCGGTTAGCAAGGCGCGCCGTTCACGCCGAATGAAGGCCAACTGAGGCATTTCGCACAACATGATCCGCAGCACAAAGATAGTGGCCACCCTGGGCCCCGCGTCGAGCGACGCGCTGGTGCTCGAACGCATGCTGGTCGCCGGCGTCGATGTCGTGCGCTTCAATTTTTCGCACGGCCCTGCGGAAGATCACCTGGCCCGCGCGCAGCTGGTGCGTGAGACGGCTGCCAGGCTCGGCCGCGATGTCGCGATCATGGCCGATCTGCAGGGACCGAAGATCAGGGTCGGCAAGTTCGAAGGCGGCCGCGTGACGTTGAGTACGGGCAGAAAGTTCGTGCTCGATGCCGGCGCGGCGCTCGGCAATGAAGACAGAGCGGGGCTCGACTACAAGGATCTGCCGCGCGAAGTGAAGGCGGGCGACACGCTGCTGCTGAACGACGGCCTGATCGTGCTCGATATCGAACGCGTGGCCGGCAGCGAAATCCACACGCTCGTGCGCGTCGGTGGTGAGCTGTCGAACAACAAGGGGATCAACAAGCGCGGCGGCGGACTATCGGCGCCGGCGTTGACCGGCAAGGATGTGCGCGATATCGAGACCGCGATGCAGTGCGGCGCCGACTACGTGGCGATCTCGTTCGTCAAGAACCGTACCGATGTCGAGATGGCGCGCCAGCTCGCCACGATTGCGGGCGAGAAGCACGGTGTCAAACCGCAGATCATCGCGAAGATCGAGCGCGCCGAAGCGATTCCGATGCTGAAGGAGATACTCGACGCCGCTGACGGCATCATGGTGGCGCGCGGCGATCTGGCGGTCGAGGTCGGCAACGCGGCGGTGCCGGCGCTGCAAAAGCGCATGATCAAGATGGCGCGCGAGGCGAACAAGCTGGCGATCACCGCGACGCAGATGATGGAGTCGATGATTCACAACGCGTCGCCGACGCGCGCCGAAGTCAGCGACGTGGCCAACGC
>JBGSWY010000086.1:0-5770 GCA_041751715.1 Burkholderiaceae bacterium | reverse complement strand
TACCAGATAGTGGTCAAAGCCGGCGTCTTCAGCGCGCCGGCGATCTTCGTCCCGACCGTAACCGGTGACGGCGATCAACTTCGCATCTTCGGTTTCCGGCAGCGCGCGCAGCCGGCGGGCCAGTTCATAGCCGTCGATGTCGGGCAATCCGATATCAAGCAGCATCACGTTCGGGCGCTCGCTGCGCGCGCACGCAATCGCAGATCGCGCATCGTGCGCCTTGACCACCGCATGGCCGTCCAGTTCGAGCATCATCGCCAGAGATTCGGCCGCATCGACGTTGTCATCGACGACCAGTATTCGCAGGCCGCGCGGCGGCGGTGACTTCAACGATGCGCCCAAAGCCTCGGCGTGCGCTGGAGCCGCGCCACCCATCAGCCGCGGCAAGCCGACGGTGAAACGGCTGCCGTGGCTGGTGCCTTCGCTGGCCGCCTCGATCGTGCCACCGTGCAGATCGATGAGCGTTTTCACCAGCGATAGTCCAATGCCCAGGCCGCCCTGGGCGCGATCGAGCGTTCTTTGACCTTGCGCGAAAAGATTGAACACCTGCGGCAGCAGGTCGGCGGCCATTCCCTCGCCCGTATCCACGACATCGACCTCGACCCGTTCGGGCTGGTCAACGAGCGCGATTCGAATCGTGCCCCCTTGCGGCGTGTACTTGGCGGCATTGTTCAACAGGTTGCAGAACACCTGGGTCAGCCGCACGCGGTCGCCCTGCACCATCACCGGCTGCTCGGGCAGCTCGGTGTCAAGTCGGTGTCGCCGATCGTCGATCAACGGCCGCGATTGTTCGATCGCTGCCGCGATCACCGATCGCAGATCGAGCGGCTCGGTATCAAGCGTGATCAGTCCGCGCGTCACCCGCGAAACGTCAAGCAGATCATCGACGATCGCGTTCATCTGCCGCGCCTGCCGCACGATGATTTCACTGGTCTCGCGTACCCGCTCCGGCTGGTCGCTCATCAGCCATAAAATTTCAGCCGCGTTGCGAATCGGCGCCAGCGGGTTGCGCAACTCGTGCGCCAGCATTGCCAGAAACTCGTCCTTGCGACGATCAGTCTCGCGCAAAGTCTGCTCGCTGCGCCGTAACGCAGCAGTGGCCTGTTCGAACTCGGTCACGTCTCCGGTGATTCCGAGAAGCGAAACGATGACGCCGTTGTCGTCGCGCTCGGGGACGATGCGGGTCCGCAGTTCACGCCCGTTGTGCGACCACGCGATCGATGTGTTCCTGCCGCCCTTCAGCGCCCGGCGACTGGCGCGTTCAATGGGGTCGGTCAACTCTGCAGACAGACCGGCCTCGCGTTTTGTCTTGCCGATGAACGCTTCCGCCGCAATGCCAGTCAACTGCTCGACCTGCGCTGATATGTACAGGTGTCGCAAATCGGGATCGAGCCGAAACACGATGTCCGGAAGATTTTCAACGAGCGCCGTAAACAGCCGCTCGCGTTCGCCCAGCGCGCGCACCGATCGCACTCGTGCGGTTTCTTCCTGGCAAGCGCAGAAAATACCCGCCACGTCACCGCGATCGTCGATGGCCGGACTGTAGGAGAACGTGAAGTATGTTTCCTCCAGGTAGCCGTTGCGCTCCAAGAATAACGGAACGCTCTCGTTCCAGGTGGCAACGCCGGTCGCCAGCACCGCATCGACCTGCGGCCCGACAATCGGCCATATCTCATGCCAGATCTCGGCGGCATTGCTCCCCAGCGCGTTCGGATGGCGCGCACCAAGAATCGGCGCATACGCGTCGTTGTAGAAATTGGTCAACGCGCTGCCCCACCAGAGGAACATCGGATAGCGCGACGCCAGGCACAGACTGAGCGAAGTCTTCAGACTCGATGGCCAACGCGCCATTCGGCCGACCGGCGTGGCCGCCCAGTCATGCGCGGCGATGCGCTCACCCATTTCGCCAACCAGCCGCAGGCCACGGGGAATGTGTACGCCGCGTCTGGACATGCGCTGCTATGAAGTTGTACGTGCGTTGGGTCCGACGCAATCGAGAAAGTACCCGCCCTCCTCGTCCTTTGCCAGCCCGTGAATATCCGTACCGAAGCCGGGATAGCGGGCGTTTAAATCGCGCGCGAATTGCAGATAACGAACGATCGTCGCATTGATGCGCTCGCCCGGAATCAGCAGCGGAATGCCCGGTGGGTAAGGCGTCAACAGGACTGCGGTCACGCGACCTTCGAGCTCGTCGATCGGCACCCGATCGATCGCGCTGTGCGCCATCTGCGCGTAAGCGTCGGTGGGCTTCAGCACCGGTTCCATCTCGGACAGATACATCTCGGTGGTGAGCCGCGCGATATCGCTCTGGCGATACACCGCGTGCACCGAGTCGCACAACTGGCGCAAGCCGAATTTCTCATACTGCGGAAAGCCGCGGATGAACTCGGGCATCACGCGCCATAACGGCTGATTCTTGTCGTAGTCGTCCTTGAACTGCTGCAGCTCCGTGACCATCGTGTTCCAGCGGCCCTTGGTGATGCCGATCGTGAACATGATGAAGAATGAGTAAAGCCCGGTCTTCTCGACGATGATCCCGTGCTCGGCCAGATACCGCGTGGCGATCGCCGCCGGAATGCCCGGATCGACGAACGAACCATCGAGGTTAAGCCCCGGCGTGATCACCGTGGCCTTGATCGGATCGAGCATGTTGAAGCCCGGCGCAAGATCGCCGAAGCCGTGCCAGTCGTCACCGGATTTCAGGATCCAGTCGTCGCGATTGCCAATGCCTTCTTCGGGCAGGCGCTTCGGCCCCCACACCGTAAACCACCAGGAATTTCCATATTCGTGACCCACCTTGCGCATCGCGCGCCTGAAGTCCAGCGCTTCGGTAATCGATTCCTCGACCAGCGCGGTACCGCCGGGCGGCTCCATCATCGCTGCCGCCACATCGCACGAAGCAATGATTGCGTACTGCGGCGAGGTCGACGTATGCATCAGGAAAGCTTCGTTGAACATGAAGCGATCGAGACTTTCATTTTCCGAATTGCGGATCAGAATCTGCGAGGCCTGCGAAAGCCCGGCCAGCATCTTGTGAGTCGACTGCGTAGAGAAGATCATCGAGTCGCGATTGCGCCTGCGCGACAGCTCGACACCGGCCGCGGTGACGCCGCCGATCGCGTGCATGTCGCGGTAAAAGTCATGAAACGCGGCGTGCGGCAGCCACGCTTCGTCGAAGTGCAGGGTGTCGATCTTGCCGTCCAGTTCTTCGTTGATCGTCTCCACGTTGTAGAGAATGCCGTCATAAGTGCTCTGCGTAATCGTCAGCACGCGCGGCTTCTCGCGCACCCGCTGGCCGTTCTTCAGCAGCGGATGACGCGCGATTTTTCTGGCGATCGATTCCCACTTGAATTCTTCCAGCGGAATCGGCCCGATGATCCCGTAGTGATTGCGCGTCGGCGTCAGAAACAGTGGAATCGCGCCGGTCATCGTGATCGCGTGCAGCACGGACTTATGGCAATTGCGGTCGACCACCACCACGTCATTCGGCGCCACCACGTAGTGCCAGACAATCTTGTTCGAGGTCGATGTCCCGTTGGTGACAAAGAACAGGTGATCGGCGCCAAAAATGCGCGCAGCGTTGCGTTCGCCCGCGGCCACCGGGCCGCTATGGTCGAGCAGCTGCCCGAGCTCGTCGACCGAGTTGCAGACATCGGCGCGCAGCATGTTCTCGCCGAAGAACTGGTGAAACATGCGGCCGACCGGGCTCTTCAGGAACGCGACACCACCCGAGTGCCCCGGGCAATGCCATGAGTACGAGCCGTCCTGCGCGTAGTGGGTCAGCGCACGAAAAAAAGGCGGCGCGAGGGCATCGAGATAGACGCGCGCTTCGCGGATGATGTAGCGCGCGACGAACTCGGGCGTGTCTTCGAACATGTGAATGAAGCCGTGCAGCTCGCGCAGCAGGTCGTTCGGCATGTGATGCGTGGTGCCCGTTTCTCCGTACAAAAAGATCGGAATGTCGGCATTGCGGCGCCGGATTTCACGCACGAAGGCGGCAAGCTTGCCGATCGTTTCGTCGTTGACGTTGCCCTCGGCCAGCTCTTCATCGTCGACCGACAGCACGAACGCCGAGGCATGACTCTGCTGCTGCGCGAAACTCGACACGTCGCCGAAGCTGGTAACGCCGAGAATCTCGACGCCTTCGGCCTCAATCGCCTTGGCCAGCGCGCGAATGCCGAGGCCGCTCGCGTTCTCGGAGCGGAAATCCTCGTCAATGATGACGATGGGAAAACGAAATCGCATGGGACTTGGGGGTGTGCTGACAGGCGGCGGAACCGCGGATTATCCGCGTTTCCACCGACGGCAGAACCGGGACAGCGCCCGTGCTCGCCGACGCTCGATAGGTGTGCTGTTACAGAGTGTTACGCAGGTCAACACGTCGAACCTTTGGGCGTTAGTCTCGTCACAGTATGAAGAGTCGGAGACATTCATGCATCGCCTGATTTTGCTGCTTGCCGTTCTGTTGATCGTCGCTTGCCCGACTGTGTCCGCGCAGTCGCAGTCGAACGACAGCCCGCCGTTGATCGCCGGACGCGTTTCGGCCGCCGAGGGCGACGTGCAGATCTGGCGCGCCGAAGAGGATGCCGACGGCAACTGGGATCTGGCGCAGATCAACGATGTGGTTACGATCGGCACCGGGCTTTACACCGGAGCCAATGGACGCACCGAATTCAGAGTCGGCCCGAACACGTTTCGCTTGTCGAGCGGCAGCCGCGGCGGCTTTAATCAGCTCGACTACGCCGGCGCCGTATTCAATCTTGAACACGGCTCACTCAACGTGCGGCTCGCCCGGCCGGATCACGGCGAATCGGCAGCGGTCACCGTCGATGGCACCCGCATCGATCTCGCGAGCCCCGGCCGGTATCGCGTTGACGCCGGCGATGGCAGCGGCCAGGCGCGCGTCAGCGTATTCAGCGGTCACGCCACCGTGCAGACCGGCTCCAACGGTATTGACGTCGCCGGCGGTCAGGCACTCGTCGTCGGGCCGGGCCTGAGCAGCATCAACTACGAACAGGCATCGGCGAGCCCGTTCGATCGATGGGCGCTCGCACGCGATGAGCGCGTCCTGGAAGTCCGCTCAGCGCGTTACGTATCGCCTTACATGACGGGTTATGAAGAGCTTGATTTTCACGGCGACTGGATTCCTGATGCAACCTACGGCAACGTATGGCTGCCGAGAGTGGTGCCGACAGGGTGGGCACCGTATCGCGCCGGCCAGTGGCGCTGGGTGCGGCCGTGGGGCTGGACCTGGGTTGACCACGCGCCATGGGGTTTTGCGCCGTCTCACTATGGGCGCTGGGTGACGATCGGCGATCGTTGGGGCTGGTGGCCCGGTGGCTATATTGCGCAGCCGGTGTGGGCACCAGCGCTGGTGGGGTTCGTCGGCGGCGGCAGCTTCAGTGTGGGATTCGGGTCGCCACACATCGGCTGGTATCCGCTCGCGCCATGGCACCGCTATCGCCCGCACTATCCGCACAACCCCAGGTACGTCACGATCATCAATCAGACGATCATCAACAATCCGCCGCGCGGACATCCGCCGCATCGCAATCATGAAGGAGCGACGATGGTGCCGGGGCCGCGCTTTCGCGATCCGGTGATGAAGGTTGCAGTGCCGATCAGATCCGATCTGGCTGCACTGCAACCGATGGCGCCGCCGCCGAAGAACACCGGCCAGCTTCGCAAGGTGGCCGACGACGCCATGGCGCGCAGGCCGGCCCAGGTGCAAGCGGCGCCGAAGGTACCCGCTTCGGCACCCGCATCGGCC
>JBGSWY010000085.1:0-1888 GCA_041751715.1 Burkholderiaceae bacterium | reverse complement strand
GCACACGCGCCGCATGTCTTCCGGTCCGCTGACGTTGACCGCAAAACTGAATTCGGGGAAGGGCAGATGCGGCAGCGTCTCGTCGCCGAGCCCGCCGGGTACCGTGATCTCCTGGCTCGCGGCCAGATAGCGCGGGCCGGGAATCAGACCTTCGTTGATCGCGTTGCGCACGACTACATCGAGCCGCGGCTTTGCAGTGGCAGCGCCGACGCACGAGGTCCAGCCGTGATCGAGATACACTTTCGCCACCCGCGCGGTCCACAGGGTGTGCTCCTCCACCGGCATCTTCTGGATATCGGACAAGCCGCTGGCGTTGTTCCAAGCGAAGTGCGTATGCGCCTCGACCAACCCCGGCATCAGCGTTGCGCCTGAGCCGTCGATCGTCGTCGCACTGCCGGACGAGAACGAGCGTGCGCTGCGCGCCACGCGGGCGATTCGCTTGCCGCGCACCAGCACTTCGCCCGTGTACGGTGCCGCGCCGCTGCCGTCGATGATCTTGACGTTGGTGAAAACGATGTCTGCTTCTGCCATGTCTGTCTCCTAAGCGGCTGCGGCTTGCCAGCGTGTCGGTGCCTGGCTTCTCGCGTGCGACGCGCGGGGTTCCGGTGCGCGATAGAACTCGCCGTCCTTCATTACTGCAAGGATGCGCTCCTTGTCCTGCAGGATGCGGATATCCGCCAGCGGATCGCCGTCGATCAGCAACAGGTCGGCTAATGCGCCGTCCCGCACTTTCCCAATGAGATCGCGACCGATCTGCCCGTCGAGCTTCATGATCGGCCCGCCCCAGGCGGTAGCGGACAGCAGCGCTTCCATCGACGACATACCGAGATACTTGACGAAGTATTCGAGGTCTTTCGCATTGGTGCCGTGCGGTGTCCATGCGAATCCGTAGTCGCCGCCGGGAAGAATCCGGATGCCGCGCTTCAGCATCTTCTTCAACGTCTCGACCGCGATCTCGAGCTCGCGGTGATAGCCCATCTTCTTCGTCACCTCCGGGGTCAGACCCCATTCGGACGCGTGATGCGAGGTGTTGATCAACCATGCGAGGCCGGGCGCAACGAAGTGCTTGTGCTTGTTGGCTTCGAGCAGATCGAGCGCTTCCTCGTCGGCGAAGCTCGCGTGATAAATCACTTCGATGCCGTGGCGGATGCACTGCTTGACCGATTCGCACGAGCGCGCATGCGCGGCGACGCGCTTGCCGAAGCGCCTGGCCTCGGTTACGCACATGGCGATCTCTTCTTCCGAGAACGGCGTGTATTCGGCCGGCAGGCCGGCGATGTATTCGCCCGACAGATTGATCTTGATCTGATCGACGCCGTACTTGACGAACTGGCGCACGCAGCGGCGAATCTCCTCGGGACCGCTGACCACTGCGCCGAAATTGAACTCGGGTTGCGGCAGGTGCGGCAGCGTGTTGTCGCCCAGCCCGCCTTGCACGGTGATCTCCTGGCTCGCCGCGATGTAGCGCGGACCCGGAATCTCGCCGGCGTCGATCGCGTTGCGAATCACCACATCGAGCCGCGGCTTCGCGGTGGCTGCGCCGACGCATGAAGTCCAACCCATCGACAGATATCGTTCGGCCACGTGCGCACACCACAGGATGTGCTCCTCGGTCGGCATGCGCTGGATCGAATCGAGCGAGGGCTGATCGTTCCACGAGAAATGCGTGTGTGCTTCGACCATGCCGGGCATCAACGTGCTGCCTGCGCCGTCGATCACCGTCACACCCGGTACCGGCAGCGAGCGTGCGCCGCTTGCAAGCCGCGTCACGCGCGCGATGCGGTTGCCCTGCACCAGCGCTTCACCGGCATACGGCTCGTCTCCGCTGCCGTCGAAGATGCGAACGTTCGTAAACAATGTGTCGGCCATGACTGCCTCCTTACGCTGT
>JBGSWY010000084.1:0-3634 GCA_041751715.1 Burkholderiaceae bacterium | reverse complement strand
GTAAGCGTCACGCTGAGGCCGTCTTGACAGGCGGAGCTTGAACGTCAGTCAGAGCTTGAACTGTCGCAGGCTCGCGTTGATGTCGTCGAGGCGGAACGCAGTAGGATCGAATGCTCCGCCGCACCACTGCAGCATTTCGTTGTGTTCTTCGTGTGTGGCATCGCCGATCGCCTCCAGGAAGTCGGCATAGCCTGGCGGGCCGCCCACGTCTTCGGGCGGACAGGCGTTGGCGCCTTCCAAGCATTGTGGCAACTTCAGCGCCGGATCGGGCGAGAGGATCTTCTCAATGGTGACGCGATGTTCCCAGCCGTCGCCGAAGTCGTAGAGGTAGATGAAAGCCTTGCGCGACCCGAGCGCTGCAGCGAGCGTGAAGCGATCCTCGCGTTGCACCTGCGGCGGCGTGTCGAAGTCCGGATCGGGCTCGCCGTAGTGATCATGGCCGATCACGAACTCGTGCAGGTGTCCGCCGGCCCAGCCCATCATCCACAGCAGCACGACGTGAAGCTTGTGTAACTTGATCGATCCCGGCACCAGGATTCGTCGCCAGATCTTCGGTTCGACGTACAGCAACTCGATGCGCAGCTGGTAGATTGGCGATGCAGCTTTTACCGCACGCAGCGGCGCCTTGCGCGTGACCGCCATATCAGGCGCAGCGACGTGCAGGCATGTCTAGCGTCACCCGCCAGGGAAGCAGTTCGTCGATGCGATTGATCGGATGCTCGGCGATGCGCTGGAGCACCTGGCGCAGATACAGATAGGGATCCATGTCGTTGAGCAGCGCCGTGCCGATCAAGCTGTAGATGCAAGCTGCGCGCTCGCCACCCGCATCCGAGCCGGCGAACAAGTAGTTGCGCCTGCCCAGGACCAGCGGTCGAATCGAGCGCTCGGCACTGTTGTTGTCGATCTCGATGCGTCCGTCGTCGCGATAGCGGGTCAACGCCGTCCAGCGCACCAGCGCGTACTTGATCGCCACGGCGAGCTCGGACTTTGCCGAAACGGTTTGCAATGTCGCCGACAGCCAAGCGTGCAAGGCATCGAGCAGCGGCCCGACGCGTTGCTGCCGCATGCGGGCACGCGCAGCGGGGAGGCTGCCGCGAAGTTCGCGCTCGATCGCGTAGAGTGCCCCGATGCGCTGCAACGCTTCGGTCGCAATCGGCGAGCGCTCCGCCATGTAGAGATCGTAGAACTTGCGTCGCGCGTGCGCCCAGCAGGCCGCCTCGATGATCTGCCCGTCGTCGTAGAGTCGACCGAAGCCGCTATAGGCGTCTGCCTGCAGAATGCCGCGGAAGCCACGCAGGTGCGCTTGCGGATGCTTGCCCTGGCGGTCGGGCGAATAGCGATACCACACCGCCGGCGGATCGTGGTTCCCCGCTGGCCGATCATCGCGCACATAGGTCCATAACCGCCCGGTCTTGGTCCTGCCGCGTCCCGGATCGAGCACCGGCACGGGCGTATCGTCGGCGTGCACCTTCTGCGCTGCGCGCACGTAACGACCTAGCGTGTCGACCAACGGTTCGAGCAACTGCGCGGCACTGCCCACCCAGGCCGCCAGGGTGGCGCGATCGAGTTCGACGCCGGAGCGCCGGTAGATGCCTTCCTGGCGGTACAGCGGGCAATGATCGGCATACTTGGCCACGATAATCTGCGCCAGCAAACCAGGTGCTGCCATGCCGCGCTCGATTGGCCGCGATGGCGCTGGCTGCTGAATGACTCGACTACAGTGGCCACAGGAGAGCTTCGGCCGCACGTGCCGAATGACTTTGAAGTAGCTCGGCACCAGGTCGAGCATCTCGGAAACGTCCTCGCCCAACGGACGCATCGCAGCACCACAGTCGGGACACTGGCAGCTCGCCGGAGCGTGCACCACGGTCTCCCGCGGCAGGTGAGAAGGAAACGCTCGTGGTGCGCGTCGCAATGGCAGCACGCGTTGCTGCGGCGGCATTTGCGTCGATTCCTCGACGGGCACAGATCCGTCCGGCAGTTCATCACGCGGCGGTTCATTGCACAGATCGCCCAGCGCGAGCTGCAATTGCAAAAGCGTTGCTGCGAGCTGTTCTGAGGAGCGACCGAATCGCCAGCGTTTGAGCCGCGCGATCTCGCCGAGCAATTTCGCGATCAGCGCGTCGCGATCATTCACCAGTTGCCTGAGCACTTCGACGTCGTTCGGCAATGGCGTGGGTGTGTTGATCACGCCATTCACTATAGGATACGAAGTCCGATGATGCCAGCACCGTGAGCAGAACACGCGCGATCAGCATCGCTGATGTTGCAGGTTGTTCACGCCGCGTGTTGCGGCTGCCACGTCTTGATCGGTCGACGCCAGTCGATGCCTTCGAGCAGCATCGACAGTTGCGCATTCGAAAGATGTACGCTGCCGCTTTCTGCCTGCGGCCATACGAAGCGGCCGCGTTCCAATCGCTTCGCATACAGATTCATGCCGTCGCCGCTCCACCACAACAGCTTCACCAAATCGCCACGCTTGCCGCGGAAGGCAAACACATCGCCCGAGAACGGACGCTCGCCCAGTGCCGTTTGCACCAACGCCGCCAGACTATTCATGCCCCTGCGCATATCGGTCACCCCGGCCGCAATCCAGATCCGGGTACCGGCCGGCAAGCCGATCATGAACACCGGGACAGTGTGTCGAGCACCAAGCGCAGCGATGCCATGTCCGGCGCGCCGCAGACGCGCACCGTAGCGCAGCGAAACACCACTTCGATACACGCCGGCGCCGAAAGCGCATGGACCTCCGGGACCTCGACCGGCAACAGCCTCATCGCCGATTCGGATACGCTTGGCGTTACCGAAAGATCCGGACGGCTCGGCGCCACCAGATGCGCCGGATCGGGCACACCGAACTTGCCCGCTCGATATTGCCGCCGCCAAGTGAACAACTGGTTGGCATTCACCCGCCGCTCGAGCGCCAGCTTCGAAACCGAAATCCCCGGTGTGCACGCCGCTGCGGCAATCTCTCGCTTGAACTCAAGGGCGCGGTTCGGAGAACCTTTGCGTGTCGGCCTGCTAACGACCGCTGTCGCCATAGTCGTGCCCACCACTTATCTGATGGACACCACTCTGCATCCTCTCAGCCCCTCCGTGAAGACGGCCTCCGCATGACGCTTACAAACCGGAAGCGCCTTTGGCATATCTGCTTACTTCGACAGAGGCGCAGTTGTAGAGCGAACGGGACACACGAAGATCTATGCCTTTCACCACGCATTGCAGAAACACGACCAAGAACGCCACTTCTGCGTGAGCTGCGGGACCACGCTGTTCTGGTACATCTCGTCAGCCCGCGAGAAAATCGGCATCGCTGGAGGTTGTGTCGCGGACGCCGAAATGCCCGAGCCAACTTACTCGGTGACCGACGAAAAGCGCGAGTCGTGGGTGTCGCTACCAAGCCGTTGGGAGGTTTACGCAGGATGATGGCGAGGCTCACCCCGCGTCGAGCTTCCAGATGTTCAGCAAGCGCATCGGCAAGGTTCTCAGAAGGAGACGCCATGGAAACACAGGAACTACACCGCGGGCGGCTGATCGATCACATCCAGCTGGTAGTGCGGGACCTTTCCGCCGCCCAGACGTTTTATGCCGCCATCTTCGATGTCCTGACCATCCCTATGGGGGGCACCGGTGA
>JBGSWY010000083.1:0-5545 GCA_041751715.1 Burkholderiaceae bacterium | reverse complement strand
AAGGACATTTTCGCCGGGCTCAAGAATATCGTCGGCGGCGAATTGAAGGCGTATACGGAATTGATGCAGGAAGCGCGGCATGAGGCGGTCGAACGCATGATCGCCGAAGCGCAATCGATGGGCGCGAATGCAATTCTGAACGTGCGCTTTGCCACGACGTCGATTGCCGCCGGCGCAGCTGAAATCCTCGCTTACGGAAGCGCGGTCCAACTCGACGGGAGCTAAGGGCTATTCACCCTAAAGACGTGAGTGCGAAAGATGGATTGCGAGTGCAGGGCTAGGCGCCGTGAGCGCCGTTGGTGCATACCAATGAGCGAAGCGGCAACGACGCCATGCGCTCGCAATCCGTCTTGCCCTTCAGGTTGGGTCGCAACGCGGCGTCTGCTTTGGCGGGCGGCACGCCGAAGGAAACCACCATTCGCCGCGCCGCCCTTCGCGCATCCATCCGCATTGCGGCCCAACGCATCTCACGTTTTAGGGTGAATAGGCCCCGATGCTGGATCTGATCGAGATTGGCCTGTTTGTTGTCTTGATGGTCGTCGGTTTCTTCTCCGGAACGATCGTTGAGAAGCGCCACTATGCATCGATTCGCAAACGTGAGCGGGAGTACGCGGACGTGCACGCCTTCACGATGCGCTTCCCGCCGGATCGAGTGACGCCGCAGCGCACGTTCCTGGTCCATGGCACGGTCGTCGTCAGCTCGGATTACTTCAAGACGTTCGTGGCCGGATTGCGCAACCTGTTCGGAGGCCGGGTTCGGTCGTTTGAATCATTGATGGAGCGGGCGCGCCGCGAAGCGCTGCTGCGGCTGAAGCAAAGCGCCCGCGCCCAGGGTGCAAAGCTTGTGATCTGCGTGCGCTTCGAGACGACATCGATTTCCACCGGCGGCGCCGCATCGATGGAGGTCCTGGCCTTCGGCACGGCACTGATACCGGAGCGCGATGCACCGCTGGAGTTTCCGG
Source organism: Burkholderiaceae bacterium (assembly GCA_041751715.1). Lineage (GTDB taxonomy): Bacteria > Pseudomonadota > Gammaproteobacteria > Burkholderiales > Burkholderiaceae_F > JACCZX01. The sequence goes on along the minus strand of JBGSWY010000083.1, from coordinate 4,583 downwards.
CGCGCACTGCTGTCCCGGCGTAGACATCGCGGGTGAAACTCGAAAATCGTGCGCCGGCCGAGGGCATCAACGCTTCGCATGAAAACCCGCTGAAGGAACTGGCATGGCTGGTGGCGGGCAGCCTCGGTCTCATCATCAGCCTGGTATTCGTCGTCTCGTTCGCTGCACAGTGGATCGCGCCGCACATCCCCTACGAATACGAAGCGAAGCTGGCGGCGACGTTACCGCCATTTGCCACTACCCCTGACACCGACGCCGGTCGAGCCGTGCAGGCCGAGTTGCAGGCACTGGCGGACCGGCTCGCCGCGCATATGGACATGCCCGAGGGCATGACGGTGCGCATCGGTTATCGCGACCAGTCAACCGTGAACGCCTTTGCCACGCTCGGCGGTCAGGCGGTGTTCTTCCGCGGCCTGCTGAACCGGCTCGAAAGTGAAGACGCGCTGGCGATGGTGATGGCGCACGAGCTGGCGCACTTGAAGTATCGGCACGCATCGGCCGCACTCGGACGCGGCGTAGCGGTGGGCGTCATTTTGTCGGTCGTGTCGGCGGATCTCGGCGGCAACGCCGCCGGCAACGCGCTGAGTACGGCCGGCCTCGCGACGTTGCTGTCGTTCAATCGCGAGCAGGAGCGTCAGGCCGATCAAGCGGCCCTGGGCGCCTTGCACACGGAATACGGCCACGTCGGCGGTGCCGTCGATCTGTTCAACGTGATGCTGCGATTGCCCGGCGGTAAGCTCGAATCCAGCTCGCAGGCGGTGGAGTTTTTGCGCACGCATCCGCTGACGGCGAATCGCGTCGCTGCAATCGAGCGATGGGCGGCGGAAAATGGTGCGAGCATCGATGGGCCGCGGCGGCCGCTGCCACCGGCCATCGCAGCGCTTCGCAAGTGATGCCTCCATCATCGTAGAATCGCGCTCGCTTCAATCCACCATTGCCATGCTGCAACCCATCAGTGCTGACAAGGAGATCGACACGCGTGGCTTGAATTGCCCGCTGCCGATCCTGCGCGCCAAGAAAGCGCTGTCCGACATGACCACCGGCCAGGTGCTGAAGATCGTTGCCACTGATCCCGGTTCGATGCGCGATTTTCAGGCGTTTTCGAAACAGACCGGCAACGAACTGCTGGTGCAACAGACGGTCGATAAAGAGTTCATCCACTACCTGAAGCGCCGATGAGCAGTCCCACACCTCCACCCGCAGCGATCGCCCCGCGCCGCCGTACATCGACGTTGAAGATGTTCTTCTGGTTGCTGGTGGTGCCGATCGCGCTGACTGCCCTCTACTTCACCGTCGTGCTGAACTGGAACTATTCGGACGGCGAGCGCGCGGGCTGGGTGCAGAAGTTCAGCCGCAAGGGCTGGTTGTGCAAGACGTGGGAAGGGGAGATGGCGATGGTGTCGATGCCCGGCGCCATTCCCGAGAAATTTCTGTTCACCGTGCGCGATGATGCGGTGGCCGAGCGCATCAACAAGGTGATGGGCAAGCGCGTTACGTTGCACTACGAAGAGAAGGTCGGGTTGCCGACCACTTGCTTCGGCGAGACGCGGCACTTCGTCACCAGCGTGCTTCAGGTCGACGAGATTCCGTTGGTGCCAGGTGTCGTTGTGCCGAACCAGCGCTCGGCTCCGCCGGCGACTACGCAGCCGCAAGCCGGTGTGCCGGCGACATCGCCTTCGATGCAGCCGGCACCACCTTCTACCACCGTACCGCAGCCCGCACCCGCACCCGCACCCGCACCCGCACCCGAAACATCGCCCCCCAAGAGCTAGTACGGCAGCACTGAATGCGGGTGATGGTCGATGTGCGCGCCATTTGACGCTACGCCGTGCCGGCGCCGACCAGCATTTCGCACGGCCCGACAAACCCGCCTGCGGTTTCGAATTGCCGCAACTCGCGTTCGATCTCGCCCCAGGTGTCGGCGCGCTCGGCATCGCTCAGCGTGCTCATCATCTGATGCAGGGCGCCGAATGATTCGCGCTCGAAGCGCACACACTCGGCTGCGCTCGGTAACCGCACGGGAGAATCGACCTTGCGGACTTCGATGTCGTGCAGGCCGGCTTGCGCGTAGGCTGCCGCCAGTACGCCGTCGCCACCGAGTGAAAACGGGCCTGGTTGGCCCGGCAGTGGTGGCGGCAGCTTGGCGCGCCGGCGAATGATGCCGACGGGGATCGAGAAGAACTGATTTTTATCGGGCGTCGAGTAGACCACCGCCGCGAAGCGGCCACCCGGCTTCAGTGCGCGCCGGATACCGGCCAGTGCGCGCTGCTGATCGGGAAAGTAGATCAGACCGACGCGCGAAGTGGCGGCGTCGAAGCTGGCAGCCGGCAGCTCGCCGAGCGCTTCGCCGTCGATCTCACGCGTGGCGACGTTCAAGAGTCCCGCGGCATGCGCATCGACCAATGCGTGCTCGAGCAACGCGGGCGCGATGTCGGTGGCCAGCACGTTGCCGGTCGGGCCGACCCGGCGTGCGGCGGCAAGCGACTGTTCGCCGGCACCTGCCGCGATATCGAGCACACGGCTGCCTGTGCCGATGTGCGCAAGGTCGAGCATCTGATCGGTGGCCGCACCGAGCCATTCGCCAAGAAATGGCCCCCAACGATGCCATGCATCGGCCGCCGATTGCCACTGCGCACGCGTCGTCGTCTTGAATTTGGCTGCATCGAAAGCGGGTCGATCGTCCATTTGAACCTCCTGTGAAGTGAAGGCCGAAGCGTCGGCGCCGATCGTGGCGGCGTCTAGTCAAGAATCTGTACTTGCCGCCCGCTGAACGTGGCCCTAGGCTTTGCACATGATCGATTACGGACAGTTCTGCACCGTCGCGCGCGGCGCCGAGGTATTCGGCGAACGCTGGACGCCGCTGGTCGTGCGCGAACTGCTGTGCGGCAGCGCGCGCTTCAACGACATTCGGCGCGGCGTGCCGCGCATGTCCGCTACCTTGCTCGCGCAACGCTTGCGCAAGCTGGAACAGATCGGCGTAGTCGAGCGCAGCGGCCACAACAACGAGTACCGGCTGACGGCCGCCGGCGAAGAGTTACGTCCGATCGTGATGGCGCTCGGGCACTGGGGCGCGCGCTGGATCGGCAGCCGGTTGCAGCCCGGACAGCTCGATGCTGGCTTTCTGATGTGGGACGTGCGGCGTTTCGCGAAGCTCGAAGAATTTCCGCGCGAGCGCCGAGTCGTGATTCAGTTCTGCTTTGCCGATGCGCGGCCGCGCGAGCGCGTCTGGTGGCTGGTCGTCGAGAACCGCAGCGCCGATTTATGCCGCGATGATCCGGGCCACGAACTGACGCTGATCGTTGAGTCGAGCGTGCTTGCGCTGACCGATGTTTGGACCGGTGACCGCGAGCCCGTCGAAGTCGTGCGCAGCGGCGAGCTGCGCATCATCGGCCCGGCACACGACGCCAAACAACTGTGGTGCTGGCTCGGACGCAGCGCGTTCGCTGCCACGCGCACCGAGCAACGCGCGTCGTTGGCTGAATAGCGTTACTGCTGAGTGGCGTTACGCCGGCGGTAGACGCCCGCGCTGCTCTTTCAGTTTTTGCAAAGTGGCGTCGAATCCCGCCAGCCGCTCCTTCTCCTGCGCTACCACCGCCGCAGGTGCGCGCTCGACGAAGCTCGCGTTGCCAAGCTTGGTTCTGGCCTTGCTGACTTCAGCTTCGTGCCGCGCGATTTCCTTGTCGAGCCGATCGCGTTCGGCGCCAACGTCGACTTCGATTTTCAGCAACAGCCGATAGTCGTCGACCAGCTTGACCGGCGCAGTGCCATTTGTCGCGGCGTGGGCGTGGGCCGCCGCATCGACGGACGAAAGTCTGGCAAGGGCCTGCATATACGGCGCATAGCGTGCCAGTGTCGAGGCGTCGCCGGATGCCACCAGCGGCACTTTCTGCGCGGGTGACAGGCTCATCTCGCTGCGCAGATTGCGCAGTGCGTCGATCATGCGCTTCAACAGGGCAACGTCGGCGTCGGACTGCGGATCGATCTTCTCCAGCTGGCTCTTCGGATACGGCTGAATCATGATCGACGTGGTTTGCTCTGCCGTGCGTTTGCCGGCCAGCACCGAAAGTTTCTGCCACAGTTCCTCGGTGATGAATGGCGTGATCGGATGCGCCAGCCGCAACGCCGCTTCCAGCACCCGCACCAGCGTGCGGCGCGTGCCGCGCTGCTCCGCTTCGTTACCGGCGGCCAGTTGCACCTTGGCGAGTTCGAGATACCAGTCGCAGTATTCATTCCACACGAACGAGTAGATCGCATTGGCGACGTTGTCCAACCGGTAGTCGGCGAAGCCCTGCGCGACTTCGGCTTCGGTGCGCTGCAGCTCGCCGGTGATCCAGCGATCGACGAATGACAAGTCGACCGGCAATGTTTCGTCGAGCCCGCAGTCGCGGCCTTCGGTGTTCATCAGCACGAATCGCGTCGCGTTCCATAGCTTGTTGCAGAAGTTGCGATAGCCCTCGCAGCGTTTGAGGTCGAAGTTAACCGTGCGGCCGAGGGTTGCCGCAGCGGCCATCGTGAAGCGCAGTGCGTCGGCGCCGTACGGCGCGATTCCGGACGGAAAATTCTTGCGAACCTTTGCCGCGACG
>JBGSWY010000082.1:0-2573 GCA_041751715.1 Burkholderiaceae bacterium | reverse complement strand
GCGTGCCTGGAAGCGAGCGTCGCGCAGTGGGAATGGCTGCAGGCGGTGCGGCCGGCGGCTGACCAGTTCAACTCGCTGCACGAGAAGCTGATCGATGCATGGCGCGCGCTGCAAACCTCGTCCGGCGAAACGCGGCTGCACTTTGCGGCAGTGGCTGGCAGCCAGGAGGACCGGGGCAACGTCGAATACCTGCGCGATACCGCGATGCAGGCCGGTTGGAAAACCTTTGCGCTGCCGGTCGAGCGCATCGGCTGGAACGGAACGAACTTCGTCGACGAATTTAATCTTCCGATCGAGCGGCTATTCAAGCTGTATCCATGGGAATGGCTGGTGCGTGAGGATTTCGGACCGGCGCTGCTAGCGAGCGCGATGAAGCTGGTCGAGCCGGCGTGGAAAATGTTGCTGTCGAACAAGGCGATGCTGGTGGTGCTGACCGAGTTGTATCCGGGCCATCCGAATCTGTTGCCCGCCTATTACGAGCCGGCATCACTGGGCTCCAGCTACGTCAAGAAGCCGAAACTTGCGCGCGAAGGCGCCAATGTTTCGCTGATCGATCAGACAACGGTGCAGACAACCGGCGGCGGGTACGGCGCGGAGGGTTACGTCTATCAGGCTGCCGCGCGGCTGCCACGATTCGAAGACGACTATATGTTGATCGGTTCGTGGATTATCGGAGACAAGCCGGCCGGTATCGGCCTCCGTGAAGATGCGTCACCGATCACGCGCAATACGAGCCGCTTTGTGCCGCACTACTTCCAATGAGAGGAAGACACGATGAGTAATGCCGCCTTCGAATCGCTCGGTGGCCTGCCGTACTTCGCCGCCTATTTTGGCATCTCGCTGCTGCTGCTGACGCTTTGCCTCGGCGCCTACGTGATGATCACGCCGTACCCGGAGATACGGCTGATCCGCGAAGGCAACGTTGCGGCAGCGGCGAGTCTCGGCGGTGCGTTGCTCGGTTTTGCGTTACCGCTGGCGAGCGTCGTGGTCAACAGCGTCTCGCTGCTCGATATGCTGCTGTGGTCGGCGGTGGCACTGCTGGTGCAGTTGTTCGCTTTCGCAGCCGTCCGACTGATGGTGCCGGCAATCAGTCGACACGTGCGCGAAGGCCAGGTATCCAGCGGAGTATTTCTCGGTGCGGTAGCGGTGGCGCTCGGAATCCTTAACGCTGCGTCGATGACGTATTGAAATCGGGGTCAGACCCCGATTACAGATGTCATGCCGGCGTGGTTGCCATGCCGAACAACACGCGCGTAATCTTTAGTGTTTTCCAGGAGGCGCCAATGAAAACAAATGTGCCAGCACAACCGCAGGCCTATCACAGTGTCACGCCGTATATGACAGTGCGCGATTGCGTCGCCGCGATCGACTTTTACCGGCGCGCGTTCGGTGCCGAAAAGGTGATGCAGCTTGACATGCCGGACGGCAAGATCGCGCACGCCGAAATCCGCATCGGCGATTCGATCGTGATGCTGTCCGAGGAAAACGAGGAGTGGGGCAACAAGAGCCCGGTGACGCTCGGCGGGTCACCAATGTTCCTGATGATCTACGTGCCCGATGTCGATGCCGCGTTCAAGAAAGCGATCGCTGCAGGAGCGACCGAGGTGCGGCCGGTCGAGGATCAGTTCTATGGTGACCGCTCCGGTATGTTGAAAGACCCCTACGGTCACCAGTGGACACTGTCAACGCACGTCGAAGAGGTGTCGCAGGAAGAATGCCAGCGCCGGATGGAAGCCGAATTCAGCCAGCCATCGGCGGCGTAGAAAGAATGGAAGCACAGCAACTGCATCGCGGCCGGCTGATTGATCACGTGCATATGATCGTGCGTGACCTCGAAGCGACCAAACGGTTCTACGTAGCAGCGCTCGGCGCTCTCGGCCGCAAGATCGAAGGCGAGGGCGCCGGCTACTTCTGGTCCGACGAGATCTTCGTCAGCACCGATGCGATGGCGACCACCGGTGCGACGCACGTCCACCTCGCGTTTCAGGCGGCCGATCGTGCCATGGTGGACCGCTTCCACGCCGCGGCGCTGACCGCGGGCGGCAGGGATCATGGCAAGCCCGGGATCCGCGCGGAGTACCACGCCGACTATTACGGCGCGTTTGTGATCGATCCCGACGGCAACAACATCGAGGCCGTGTATCACGGGCCAGCGCAGAGATCGGCCGACTCGGTCGTGCTGACCTTCTGACTGGGCGCCACCGCCAGTCGTAGTGGTCGCTAGCTCGCGCGCCGGCTGACGCTGCGCGGCGATCCTTCGCGTCAATACAATCCACGCGATACGTATGACGCCTCTACCCTCGCCGTCAGTGGCTTCGCCCGAAGCGCAATCGTCACCCTGGGCTCCGTTGCGCCGGCCGGTGTTCCGCCTGCTCTGGGTGACCTGGCTGACTGCGAACATCGCGATGTGGATGAACGATGTCGCTGCCGCGTGGCTGATGACGACGTTGACGACATCGCCGCTGATGGTCGCGCTGGTGCAATCGGCGACGACGCTGCCGGTGCTGCTGCTCGGGCTGCCGAGCGGCGCATTGGCCGATATTCTGAATCGGCGGCGCTGGTTCATGTTCACG
>JBGSWY010000081.1:0-2548 GCA_041751715.1 Burkholderiaceae bacterium | reverse complement strand
CGAGGAGCGCTACGCCCCAATCGTCCACAGATAAATGCGGCTGCGCGCCACTTCGCGCGTCGTCTGCGGTGCCCAGTCGCCCATGTTGAAGTCGTGCGACACGATTCTTGTGCCGGGCTTCAGCTCCTTCTGCAATCGGGGCCGCAGCTTCAGGTTGACGCTTGGCAGCAGGTACATCGTGACGACCGAAGCCGGGCTGAAATCGAAGTCGAACACATCGCCGACCTCGAAACGTGTCAGTTTGGTGACGCCCGCCTTGACCGCATTTTCTTTCGCTTCCCGGACGCGTTCCGGATTCAGATCGACGCCGACACCCCGGCAGCCGAAACGCGACGCGGCCCGCACGACGATGCGGCCGTCGCCACAGCCCAGGTCGTAGACGACGTCGGATTTGCCGACCTTTGCCAGATCGAGCATTGCATCAACCACCGGCATCGGAGTGGGCACATAGGGCACGTCCAGCTGAGGCGTTATGTCGACCGGCTGGGCATTTGCCGCGCCAAGAAAGCCCAAGGATCCCGCCGCTGGCAGCGCGCGGGCCAGCATCAGCGCGGCCGAACCACTCACCACTTGATGCAGCATTTCACGACGGGTCTTCATCGGCACATCTCCAAGGTAGGCAACTATCCAGGCAAGTTGATTAAACCGGTCGGCTCATCGACGACCAGACGCAGCGTTACCGCGGGAGCGTTCGGCATCGCCGGACGCTCAAGTACCAGGAGACGAGGGCGAGCGGTCGATTTGAACGTGTCGGGCAAACGAATCGTCCAACCGTCCTGCTCGATCAGCACCACACGCCCGGCTTCACGCTCGACGCGCGCAATGCGGGACGGTACGGCTCGGCCTTCCATCCAATCGGCCAGTCCCGACACCGGCAGGCGCCAGCCGAGCAACTGCTCGGTCAACGCATCAGCGTCCGGTCCACGCACTTCCTGCAGCTGCGCACCGGTCGCACGTGCTCCTTCCGGTTCGATTTCGATGCGGGCAACCGTAGTGCCCAGAGGCGAAGCCAGATCGAGCAGCTGGTGGGTACCGCGGATTTCGAGGTTGAAGCGACCGGACACGCTTTCGCGCTGCTCGCCTGCCGTGGTCGTCGCAGAAAAGCGGCCCGCGTACGAACGATCGGGCGGCCCCAGTGTGGATGTAGCGCAAGCTGCCAGCAGCGCGGCCGCTGCGAGCGCAGCCAGACGCCCGCTTCGTACCCAACGCATGGCCTACAGACCGATCTTCAGTCGCGTCACGGTCGATTTGAGCAACGTGTTGCCGGGCTCTTTCGAGCGAACCTCGCGCAACAATTTGCGTGCAGCGTCCCGCTCGCCGCTGGCCCATAGCACTTCGGCCAGATGAATACCGACCTCGGCATCCGGCCGCGCCGCATAGGCACGCTGCAGATGCTCGCGTGCGAGCTTCAGATCGCCGAGGCGAAAATGCACCCATCCGAGCGAGTCCAGAATGAACGCGTCATCGGGCGCCAGCTGATGTGCCTTTTCTATCAGTTGCAGCGCTTCCGGAAGGCGCAGGTTGCGATCGGCCAGGCTGTAGCCAAGGGCGTTGTAGGCATGCGCGTAATCGGGTTTCAACTCGATGATCCGGCGCAGCTGCTTTTCCATCACTGCCACCTGATCGAGCCGCTCGGCGGCCATCGCGGTGTCGTACATCAGCGGGATGCTGTCCGGCGAATCCGCCAGTGCCTGCGCCAGAAGTTTGTACGACTCATCGTGCCGCCTGGCATCGCGCAGCAACTGTCCCTCGGCCAGGATCAGCTGCGTTTTCTCGTCCGCCGATTGCACGCTGACGGTGCGCAGAAGCTTGCGCGCTTCATCGAGCCGCTGCATTTTCGACAGCACGAATGCTTCGCGCACTCTCGCGGTTAGATACTCTTCGCCGCCGTCGATCTTGCGCAGCCATTCGAGCGCGGTCGGAAACTGTTTGTCGTCTTCCGCGATTTGCGCCAGGTAAAGATACGCAGGCTCGGCGGGCCGGGGGGTATCGCGCGTGCCGTCCGTCTGCGCGATCAGTTCGAGATAGCGTTGCAGGTAGGTGCGCGCGTCCGCCGGCAGCTTGCCCTGCAACGACAGCAGGGCCATCGAGTACACGAGGTCGGCGTTCTTCGGATCGGCCTGCAGCAGCGAGGCGAACTGCGAGCGCGCCAGATCGAAATTGTTGTCGGCGATCAGCAATCGCGCGTAAGCCAGCCGGGTATCGACCACCACTGGATGGCGCGCCACAAACTCCTGCAACAGCGCGAGAGCGGCCGGACGATCGCTCGCCTGCAGATATTGTGCGGCGGTCAGCACGGCGCGCTGCGAGTCAGGCGCGAGCGCATAGGCGGCGCGGGCTTCCTCTATCGCGCGCGGAGTCAATCCCGCGGCCTGTGCGCCGTTGGCGAGCGTCAGCTTCACCTCGGCCGATTGCGCGTACGGCTGCGCCAGTCGGTCGAGCAGCCCGAATGCACCCGCGCGATCCTGGGTGCGCGCCAGTGCGCGCTGCATGCGCGCCAATTCGTCGGCGGGGCTCGCGGCGGCCTGCAACTGCTCGCTGAAAAGCG
>JBGSWY010000080.1:0-6366 GCA_041751715.1 Burkholderiaceae bacterium | reverse complement strand
ATGAAACTCACGCCGTCCTCAGAGGGGTAGACATTTCCATAAGCTGCGATTCCGCTCACCATGCCGGCGATTTGATCACGTGGCAGATGAGCCGCGAAGCGGACGACGACCTCGGATTCAGCAACGTCCGGCATGGCTAACTAGATTTGGAACGCACCTAGACTAGGACTGGCCATCGCCTAAGTCAACGATTCCGCATTGAGCGCCAGCAAGCCGACAACTTCCCTGCTTGCCGGTGGCTTTAGGGCGGCCTAAGATTTTGCGGATGGAAGCGCCGCGTCCACCTCGCTTGCTTGATCGCCTTCGCGCGCGGATTCGGACGCTGCACTACAGCATTCGCACCGAGCAGGCCTATGTTGACTGGGCCCGGCGATTCATTTTGTTTCACGGCAAGCGACACCCGCAGGAGCTGGGTGCGGGTGAGGTCGAGGCGTTTCTCTCTCACCTTGCGGTCGAGCGCAACGTGTCGGCCTCAACGCAGAATCAGGCCAAGGCAGCGCTGTTGTTCCTGTATCGGGAGGTGCTCGATGTAAAGCTGCCTTGGCTGGACGAAGTTGTTACTGCAAAAGGTGCCCGACGCTTGCCGGTCGTGCTGACGCAGCGGCAGGTTGGTGCGCTGCTCGCTGAATTGAATGGATCGATGTGGTTGATCGCCTCGCTGCTATACGGCACCGGGATGCGCTTGCTCGAAGGTCTTCGTCTGCGAGTGAAAGATCTGGAGTTCGAGCGGCGCGAAATCATTGTGCGCGAGGGCAAGGGCAATCAGGATCGCGTCACTGTTTTGCCGGAAAACCTGCTCGATCCGTTACGCGAGCAGCTTGCAAAGGCACGCCGCCTGCACAATCAGGATCTCGCCGAGGGTTTCGGTGAGGTGTATCTGCCGCACGCGTTGGCGACCAAGTATCCGAAGGCCGGCCAAGCCTGGGGCTGGCAGTACGCATTCCCATCGCCTGCAAGGTCGCGCGATCCTCGCACTGATGCGGAGCGGCGTCACCACATTCTGGAGGAGACGGTGCAACGCGCGATACGCGGTGCGGCAAGTCGGGCCGGCATCGACAAGCCGGCAACGCCGCACGTGCTGCGGCATTCGTTTGCCACTCATATGTTGCAGACAGGGTACGACATCCGAACCGTGCAGGAGTTACTCGGGCACAAGGACGTGGCAACTACGCAGATTTACACGCACGTGATGAACCGTGGCGGCCGCGGGGTGATTAGCCCGCTTGATGCGCTGTAGCGGGCGCCGAATCGTCGCGTGAAATTTCTCCTTCCGATCGTCTGGCTGGTGCGCTTGCTGGTCGGCGCGTATCCGCGCTGGGTCGGTTCGGCGCCCACTGCGACGCAGCGCATTTACTTCGCCAATCACACGAGTCACATGGACACGATCGTGTTATGGGCCGCACTACCCGGCAGCTTGCGGGCGAACACACGGCCGGTCGCGGCCAAGGACTACTGGGACAAGCCGGGAATTCGCCGCACGATCGCGAAAGAAGAATTGAACGTCGTGATGATCGATCGCAGCCGGACCGATCCGAACGTCGATCCGCTCGACCCGCTGCGTGACGCGCTCGAGCATGGATTCTCGCTGATCATCTTTCCCGAAGGCACGCGCGCGGCGCAGGCGTTGCCCGGTGAGTTCAAGTCCGGCCTGTATCACCTGGCGAGCGAGTTTCGCGCCGTCGAGTTGATTCCCGTTTACATCGAGAACCTGCATCGAAGCATGCCGAAAGGGGCGCTGTTGCCCGTGCCGCTGATCTGCACCGTGCGGTTCGGCGCTGCCGTCAGGTTGCTAGGGGACGAAGACAAGGATGATTTTCTGAATCGCGCTCGCAATGCCGTCAGTCAATTGGCGGGCTAGAGCCCGATGGCGCCGAAACGATGGGCCTGACCCTTAACGAAACATTCCTCGCGGTCTTCTGTGCGCTTGCGATCCTGTCGGTCGTGGCGACCGGAATCGGACAGTGGGTCACGTCGCGCACCCTCGACGCCGTTCGGCTGACACGGCTGGCCGTCGTCAATTCGCGCGTGCGGGCTTCCTGGTCGGTGCTCGCGCTGTTTACGGTGGCGTTCGCGATCGGGCCGAACGCGTTGCTGGTCGTGTTCGCGTTCGCTTCGTTCTTCGCGCTGCGCGAATTCGTATCGTTGACGCCGATCAAGCCGTCAGATCACTGGGCCCTGGTGGTGGCTTTTTATCTGGTGATTCCGGCGCAGTATCTGCTGCTCGCTTTCGGGCGTGCCAGTTTGTTCGCCGTGTTCATTCCGGTGTATGTGTTCCTGCTGTTGCCGGTGGTGATGGCGATCAAGCAGGACACCGAGCTGTATCTGCAGCGCGTTGCCAAGGTTCAATGGGGGCTGATGATCAGTGTCTATTGCATCAGCCATGCACCGGCACTCGCCACGCTGCCGATTCGCGGGTACGAAGGGCGCGGGCCGCTGCTGCTGCTGTTCTTTCTGCTGGTTCTGTTCCTGACCGACTTGCTGCAGGTGATTGCCACTGCCCTGCTGAAAGGCACGCCGCTAGAAGCGAATCCGCACAAGTCGGCGAAAGGCGTATTGGTCGGCGGTCTGGGTGGAGTGCTGATCGGTACCGCACTGTGGTGGATGACGCCGTTTCTCTGGTGGCAGTCTTTCCTGATGTCTGGCGTGATCGTCGTCTGCGGTTTTCTCGGCATGGTGGTTCTGTCGTCGGTCAAGCGCAGCCTGGGTGCGCGGGAGTGGGACGGCCGCACAAGCACTGAGGTCGTCGTGACACGCGGCGTCCTGGAGCGCTTCGATGCCCTGACTTTCGCTGCGCCGGTTTTCTGGCAGCTAACGCGCTATCTGTGGGTAATCCGCGCAGATGTCTGACCAGCCATGGCGTGCTATCTTGCGCTCCACGATGCACACGCGCTTTTTCTTCTTTTACTTTTACGGCTTTTTCCGGCCACTGGCGGAACGAGTCGAGCGGCACGCGTAGACGTAAGCCGAACCGACACGAACCGCCAGGCTCACCCCCTGGCGGTTTTTTTTGTGCAGTTCTTGTGCAGCAAACGAGGGACTTGCCATGCGCTACATGACCGATGACCTGCGGATCAAGGAGATCAAGGAGCTCGCACCGCCATCGCATCTGCTGCGCGAGTATCCGTGTGACGAGAAAACGTCATTGACGGTGTTCGAGGCGCGCGAAGCGATTCATCGCATCCTGCATGGCGCGGATGACCGGCTGGTGGTCGTCATCGGGCCATGCTCGATTCACGATCCGAAGGCGGCGCTCGAATACGCGCGCCGGCTGCAGGCCGAGCGTGCGCGCTTGTGCTCCGAGCTCGAGATCGTGATGCGCGTGTACTTCGAGAAGCCGCGCACCACTGTCGGCTGGAAGGGTCTGATCAACGATCCTGATCTGGACGGCAGTTGTCGCATCAACCACGGATTGCGCGTGGCGCGCGAACTACTGATGGGGATCAATGCCGCGGGCATGCCGGCTGGCAGCGAGTACCTCGACATGATTACGCCGCAGTACATAGCAGACTTCGTCTCCTGGGGCGCGATCGGCGCGCGCACCACCGAGAGCCAGGTGCATCGCGAACTTGCTTCCGGCTTATCGTGTCCGGTCGGTTTCAAGAACGGCACCGACGGCAACATCAAGATCGCCGCCGATGCGATCAAGGCCGCGCAGCAACCGCATCACTTTCTATCGGTGACCAAGGGAGGGCATTCGGCGATCGTGTCGACCAAGGGCAATGACGACTGCCACATCATCCTGCGCGGCGGGAAAAAGCCCAATTTCGACGCGCCGGCAGTAGCGGCGGCCTGCGATGAGTTGCGCGCCGCAGGATTGCCGCAGCAGTTGATGATCGACGCCAGCCATGCGAACAGCCAGAAGGATCACACCAATCAGATCAAGGTCTGCGCCAGTATCAGCCAGCAATTGGCTGCCGGCGACTCGCACATCATCGGCGTGATGATCGAGAGCCATCTGATGGCGGGCCGGCAGGAGTTGACTGCCGGGCAGCCGCTGAACTACGGCCAGTCGATTACCGATGCATGCCTTGGATGGGATGAAAGCTTGCACGTGCTCGATTCACTCGCGCAAGCTGTTCGACAGCGGCGCGGGCACGCAGCAATGATTACTTGACGGGCACCGCAGCGTCCTTGCCTACGACCGTTGTCCACGGCCTTACGCGCCATTTCGCGACGAGTCCATTGGTCACATACGGATCCGCCCCGGCGAACGCTTGAGCCGCTGCGGGCGAGTCGGCGCTAAACAGCAGGATCGCCTGATCGACGGGATCGGCGAGCGCGCCGCCCAGAATCACCTCGCCACGCTCGATCGCCGCTCTCGCAAGCGTCAAGTGCTCGGACCGGAATTGCGCGCGGCGCTCAACGTAATCGGGCACCAGATCGTAGATCAGCAGATAGTGCATCGAACCTCCTTGGACTAGTGCGAGCTTACAACCGTCGGTCGGCCGGGCGTTGACAAACCGTCTCCCGATCTATCAAAGTGATATCACATTGATAACGGAGGGAAGAGCATGCACAACGCGCCGATCACCAGGGAGATCGAACGAACCAGCGCCAGCGGCTATTTGTGGGCCGCGATCGGGATAGCGCTGGTCCTCGCCGGCGTTTTCTTTGTCGTGCGGCCGATCGGCTTGTGGGGAATCGCGCTGGGAGTCGTCCTCATCCTGACCGGCGCACTCGTGCTGGTGGGGCTTTACATGCTGCAGCCGAATGAGGCGGCGATCCTGCTGTTGTTCGGCGAATACGTCGGCACGGACCGCGCCGAAGGGCTGCGCTGGGCCAATCCGTTCTACAAGAAGCAAAAGATCAGTCTGCGCGCGCACAACCTGAACGGCGAGAGGCTGAAGGTCAACGACAAGCGCGGCAATCCGATCGAGATTGCCGCAGCGATTGTCTGGCGGGTGCGCAACACCGCGCAGGCCACATTCGATGTCGAGAATTACGACGAGTACGTTCGTGTGCAAGCCGAGACGGCGGTGCGCCATCTCGCCTCGAGCTATGCGTACGACGAGGGCGAGCACGAGGGTTCGAACGAGCCGACACTACGCGCCAGCCAGGACAAGGTCACGTCGGCGTTGATCCGGGAGCTGGCAGACCGGCTCGATCCGGCCGGCATTGTGGTTGAAGACGCGAAGCTCACCCACCTCGCCTATGCGCCCGAGATAGCGCAGGTGATGTTGCGGCGGCAGCAGGCCGAAGCGATCATTTCCGCGCGCAGCAAGATCGTGCTGGGCGCAGTCAGCATGGTCGAGATGGCGCTCAAGGGTCTGTCGGAGCGCGGCATCGTCGATCTCGACTCCGAGCGGCGGGCGGCGATGGTGTCGAATCTGCTGGTGGTGCTGTGCTCCGACAACGATACGCAACCGGTCATCAACACCGGCACGCTGTATCAGTAGGCGGACCCGCGATGAATGCGCTCGTGTTGTGGGTTCCCGGAACCGCGTTGATCATCGTCGGCGCCTTGTTGCTCGCGCTCGGCACGCTGGAGTTCAGCTTGGCGCTGGCGGTGATCGGGATTGGTGTCGCGCTCGAGACGGCCGGTACGCTGCTCTGGATACGGCAGCGCAAACCGCCCAGAAAAGCGTGACCAGCAGCGAGAAAAAGGCGCTGTTACTGCGCGTCGATCCGAATTTGTGGGCCGAGCTTGAACGCCTGGCATCGACCGAGCTGCGCTCGGTCAATTCACAGATCGAATTTATGTTGCGCGAGGCGCTCGAGCGGCGCGGTATTCGGCCGAAAGCCTCGAAAAAGTCACGATCAGCATCGTAGGCAGATCAGGCGGTGCGCGCTCCGTCGACCGGAAACTCTATACCGGAGATGAATTCCGCTGCATCACTCGCGAGGTAGACGGCGGCCGCGGCGACATCGGACGGACGGCACATGCGCCCGAGCGGAATCGTCGCCACAAACTTCGCGCGGTTCTCGGGTGTATCGGGCACGCCCATGAATTTCTCGAGCAAGCCGGTTTCGCCGATCACCGGACAGATCGCGTTCACCCGAATCCGGTCCGGCCCCAGCTCGATCGCGAGTGATTTCGACAACAGATTCACCGCGCCCTTGCTGGCGTTGTACCAGGTCAGGCCGGGGCGCGGACGAATGCCGGCGGTCGATCCGACGTTGAGAATCACGCCGCTCTTGCGCTTGCGCATCAGCGGCACCACCGCCTGCACCATGTGATAGATCGACTTGACGTTGACCGCGAAGACTTGGTCGAAGGCCGCTTCATCGACCTCGAGCAGCGGCATGTTTGCATGCGTCGTGCCGGCGTTGTTGACGACGATGTCGGGCACATCGAAGTGTTCGATGCAGGCGCGCACCAGCGCATCGATGTCCGGCCTCAACGAAACATCGCACCGCATGAAGCGC
>JBGSWY010000079.1:0-2135 GCA_041751715.1 Burkholderiaceae bacterium | reverse complement strand
CAGCATCAAGCGTCGCCGTTCAACCGACATGCTGTCGGGCATCACCAGGATCAGCGGATAGCCTTTGACGGCAGCGACCATCGCCAGCCCGATGCCGGTGTTGCCGGAGGTCGGTTCAATGATCGTTCCGTTGCGGGCGAGTTCGCCACTCGCCTCGGCCGCCTCGATCATCGACAACGCGATGCGATCCTTGATCGAGCCGCCCGGGTTGGCGCGCTCGGATTTGACCCATACCTCTGCCTCGGGTGCGATGTCACGAAATAACCGGTTGATGCGGATCGCCGGTGTATTGCCTATTGTTTCGAGGATGTTTTGTGCGCGCATGGGCAGTGCTCAGCAACGGTCGTGCCGCACGTTAAGCTGATGCCATGAACTTGTCGATTGATTACGCGGATATTCGTGGCGCAGCGGAGCGTCTTGACGGCATCGCACACCGCACGCCGGTGGTGACCTCGCGCACCGCGAACGAACGAACCGGCGCGCAACTGTTCTTCAAATGCGAGAACCTGCAGCGGATGGGCGCTTTCAAGTTCCGCGGCGCTTACAACGCGCTGTCGCAGTTCACGCCGGAGCAGCGCCGCGCAGGTGTCGTCGCGTTTTCTTCGGGCAATCACGCGCAGGCGATCGCTCTAGCGGCACGCCTGATCGGCATGCCGGCCACGATCGTGATGCCGACCGACGCGCCGCAGATGAAGATCAATGCGACGCGAGGCTACGGCGCCGCACTTAAGCTCTACGATCGCTACACGGAAGACCGCGAAGCGATCAGCCGCGTGCTGGCCGACGAGCGCGGCATGACGCTGATTCCGCCGTTCGATCACCCGCATGTGATGGCGGGTCAGGGTACCGCAGCGCTCGAGCTGATCGAGGAAGCCGGCGCACTCGATACATTGCTCGTCTGCGTCGGCGGTGGCGGACTGATTTCCGGCTGCGCGGTCGCGGCCAAACATGCGCTGCCGCAATGTCGCGTGGTCGGTGTCGAGCCGGAAGCCGGCAACGACGTGCAGCAATCCCTACGCCGCGGCGAGATCGTACATATCGGCGTTCCGCAAACAATTGCCGACGGCGCACAGACTCAGCACGCGGGACATTTCACCTTCCCCGTGATTCAGGCACTGGTCGACGACGTGCTGACGGTCAGCGATGCACAGCTCGTTTCGACGATGCGATTTTTTGCCGAGCGGATGAAAATGGTGGTCGAACCGACCGGCTGCCTTGCCGCAGCCGCTGCGCTCGAAGACGTGCTCGACGTGCGCGGGAAAAGGGTGGGGGTGATTTTGAGCGGCGGCAACATCGATGTTGCGCGCTACGCGGCGTTGCTGATCGGTGATGGATGATCGCTGCTAATTGCCTTCAATGATGTCGCTTTCTAAACGTTTCGCCATGGGTAGGCTTCCTAGCATGTCGGCATGCGATTCGTTCGAGGGTTTGCCGCTGTTGTCGCGTTCATTGCTTGCGCGCAACCGGCCGCTGCGGCCGAGCTCGAGGGGACGATCGTGGCCGTCGCGGATGGCGATACGGTGACTTTGCTCGATGCGGACAGAAGGCAACACCGCATTCGGCTCGACGGCATCGATGCGCCGGAGCGCTCGCAGCCTTATGGGCAGCGCGCGCGCCAGTCGCTGACTGAACTGGCACACGGCCGGGCGGCCCATCTCGACTGCCCGAAGACCGATCGTTACGGACGCGCGGTGTGCCGCGTGGTAGTCGACGGTGTCGATGTCGGGCTCGAACAGATTCGGCGCGGCTACGCCTGGCACTACGTCAAGTATGCGAATGAGCAGCGTGCGGTTGATCGCGCTGCATACGCGCGCGCCGAAAACCACGCACGCTCGAACAATTCCGGACTATGGTCGTTCAGCGACCCGTCGCCGCCCTGGGACTACCGGCGCGCAAAAAAGGAATCAGCCGCCCCGCGGTCTTAGCAGGGCCAGAAATTCCGCGCGCAGATTGGCGTCCTTCAGGAACGAGCCGCGCATCACGCTGCTGATCATTGTCGAGTCGGAATCCTTGACACCGCGCCAGCGCATGCAGAAGTGATCCGCCTCCATGACCAGCGCCAGGCCGTCGGGCTGCATCGTCGTCTGCAGAAGGTCCGCCAGATGCACGACCGCTTCTTCCTGAATCTGCGGGCG
>JBGSWY010000078.1:0-12341 GCA_041751715.1 Burkholderiaceae bacterium | reverse complement strand
TGGATTGCCGGCGGCCTGATCGTCGGCGATGTCATCGTCGCACCATACGTACCGGACAATGACTACATCGCCTACGGCGCGAGCGCAGTGGGCGCCCTGATGGTGGTGGTCACCGCCAGATTGCTGGCCCATCGGCGGCGGCGCATAGCTCCGCCGCCGGCGCCTCACGCATGAGTTTCACGCTCGACTTTGCGCTGAAGACCCACCCGGGACTGGTGCGCCCGTTGAACGAAGACGCGCTCGGCGCCGATCCATCGAGCGGTTTGTTCGTACTGGCCGATGGGCTCGGCGGCTACAACGCCGGCGAAGTCGCGAGCGTGATGGCGATCAGCTCGGTGCTCGAGCGGCTGTCGTCGGCGATCGACCAGTTCGAGGCAGACGATGGCGCGTTCACGCCTGACGAAGCGATCTACGACACGGTAACCGACATCAACGCCAATATTTACAACGCTGCGCTCAACAGCACCGCGTTCGAAGGCATGGCCACCACGCTCGTGATCGGCTGGTTTCTGGGCGGCCGCTTATGGGTGGCGCACACGGGCGATTCAAGGCTGTACCGCTACCGCGATTCTATGCTCGAGCAACTGACGCGCGACCATTCCTTCTCGCAGGAGTTGCTCGATGCCGGAATGGTCACCGAAGAAGAAGCCCGCTCGCTCCCGGCTAAAAACCTGGTGACGCGCGCACTCGGCGCCGGCGCCGACATCGAGCCGGAGATCCAGAACGTCGACGTCCTCGCCGGCGACATCATCCTGCTGTGCTCCGACGGCTTGACCGAGATGGTCGGCAGCTATGAAATAGAGGGGCTGTTGTCCATCAACGAAGAAGACATGCACGAAACGGCGCGCCGTTTGATCGATCTGGCCAACGAATCCGGCGGCCGCGACAATATCTCTGTGATCCTGGTTCGAGTATCGTCCGTGCCGGAAGCGCAAGCGGCAGCAGCAGAGGCCATCGAGGTGACCGAGGGTGAGCTGGTGGACGGCGAACCGGTACTGGCGTAGTGCCCCTTATCGCCCAAGTAAGCCGTTGATTGGCAACCTTTTTGCACGCTGGCAGAATTGATCGAGAGTACAAAATGATGGCCGAGGGAGAACATATGCCTAGGCTGGTCCTGAGTCTGGACGGCGTGGTGCTGCGTGAAGTGGGCCTTGCCAAGGACCGCACCACGATCGGCCGCCGTTCGCACAACGACATCGTGATCGACAACCTCGCCGTCAGCGGCGAGCATTCGGTCATCTACACCTCGTCCGGCGATGTGTATCTCGAAGACCTGGGCTCGACCAACGGCACCACCGTCAACGGCCAGCCGATCAAGAAGCACCTGCTGCAAAGCGGAGACACGCTCGAGATCGGCAAGTACCGGCTGAAGTTCCTGGCCGACGGCGCCACCGGCACCGAGGGCGAAGTCGATATCGACACTTCGCAGCCGCTGCGCCGTGAGTTCTACGGCCCGGGGCCGGCCACGATTCAGATTCGGCAGCCCGGGATGGGCGGCGAAGAAGGCCTGGTCGCAGCGTCAATCAAGATTCTGAACGGCGCCAATGAAGGCCGCGAGCTGCAACTGGTAAAGGCATTGACCACCATCGGCCGGCCCGGCCATCAGGTCGCGGTGATCACGCGCCGCCCCACCGGGTACTTCATTGCGCACGTTGAGGGGGAGTTGTTTCCCACCGTCAACGGCACCAATCTCGGCTCAGCCGCGCATCCGTTGAAGAACAACGACGTGATCGAACTTGCAGGTGTGCGCATGGAGTTCGTCAATGCACCCGCGGCAGTACAGGCCGCGGCGTAGTTGATGTCTTCCCGCGCAAGCGGGAATCCAGTGTCTTCCTCATCACTCAAGCGCTCTCAAGAACGCTCATCATCCAACCGGATGAGCCGGCCACGGTGAGGTATCCCGTGACAAAAACCGGCAGCAACATGTGACGATGCGCGTCAGGGAAAGCGGGAATTAACCGCGCAATCCCTCCAATTCTTGAAAAACGGCTTGGCACAGAACTTGGAGTGTATTTGGCATCGGCATGGGGCCGTACGTTGTCTGACCTCCTAGGAGAGCTCTTAATGAAACATCAAATCGCCCGCGCACAACGCGGCTTTACGCTGATCGAGTTGATGATCGTGGTTGCGATCATCGGCATCTTGGCGGCCATCGCAATTCCGCAATATCAGGACTATGTGACGCGTTCCCGTTGGTCGGACAACTATGCCTCGATGGGCCAACTGAAGGCGGCTGTCGCTGAATGTTTACAGAATCAAAACGGCAACAACGCCGCGCCGGCGGACTGCTCCTCAATTGTTGACGGCGGCGCCCTTGAGACCAACGGATATTTGCCGTCCGATTGGGCTGGACCCGCAACTCCTAAGTTTGCGGCGGTGCCTACGGCCGCTCAGGTTGCCGCCAACGGTGTTGCGTTTACCATGGTCGGCACCAACCAGGCAGGCAACTGCACGGTGACGCTTACCGGCATTGCAACCGCCAACCAACTCGCATGGACGTTTCTGAACACGGCTGGCGCGGGTTGCAACCGTTCGAAGACAGGCGTCGGTACGTAACTAGCATTGCTCATGAAAAAGGCCGGCTACGCCGGCCTTTTTTTTGGCCGATAGATAGTGACACGTGCCAGGAAACGCATGAAAACTCGCCGCAAGTACCTGTCTGGCTTCACACTAGTCGAACTAATGATTGTCGTTGCAATCGTCGGCGTTTTGTCGGCTATCGCTATTCCACAGTATCAGGACTACGTAACTCGAGCCCGGTGGTCAGATAACGTCCAAAGCGTGGGCCAGCTCAAACAAGCCATCGCTGAATGCATGCAAAATCGAACCCAACTGACCCCCCTGACTCCATGCAACGCTATTGGTACGGGGGTGGGTACGATAGGTGACCTCATTGGAAATGGATTTCTGCCTCCAAACTTCGCCCCGATCGCAACCTTTGGAACGGTCGCGATAACGGCTGCCGGCGCAATCCAGATCGTCGGAACTGTCCCGGCGAGGGCGTGCACAGTGACGTTAACACCACAAGGCGGAGGTAGTACCGTGAGTTGGACCTTTGCGAATACTGCGGGCGCTTGTAACAAGAATCGAACTGGTGTGGGCACTTGACCACGCCGCAACCGACGAGCCAAAACAAAGCACCACCACGCCAGATCAATGCAACTACCTGCACGCGCGAACACCGTCAAGGTGAGACTTAACCCCTTCACCCAGCGCACAATACTGATTCGCGCTATCTGAAGGCTACGTCGCACGTGAAGCTTTGGCGCTCCTGGATCGAGGCGTCGCCGTTACTTGTTCTGATCACTGCGATCGCGATCTCGTCGACTACTGGCGTCGGCATTGGCGACTCTTGGTTCGACGAGCAGCGGATCATTGGTATCGTGGCTCTCTGCATCGCGGCTTTGATGGTGGCATTACTTTATGCTGGCTGGAGCCGTCGGAGTGGAGTTTCGACGGTGCTGCTTTCCCTTCTTGCGGTCGGCTTGGTTTCTTCGCTGACGGCGCAACGTCCTTATGTCGCGCTGCTTGAGTGGTCGATGATGGTGATCATCTCACTGCTCGTACTGGGCGCTCGCCGCTTGAGTCTGCACAACATCCGATTAGCCGGGGCCTTGTTTGGGGCGATCGTGCCGGCAGCGTACGTTTCCGGAGTCGTCGCCAATTACGTCTCCGAGGTGCTTCTCGGTTTCGAGGTGGGGAGCTTGACGCTCCTGGTGGGGTTCTCAAATCCGCGCTTCCCTGCCCAACTTGAGGCACTAAGTATTCCGTTCCTCTTCCTTGCGTGGCGCCTGGCTCCTGAGGGTTTTTGGCGGGCATCGATATTCGTTATCGCCATCGCTTGGTGGGCGTGTCTTATTGGATCGGGATCGCGCACCTCGTGGATATCGGTCGGAATCGCACTTGCACTTGTCGCTTGGCTTGAACGCGATAGGGGATTTGCTTTCACCCGGTTTCAATGCATCTGTGCTGCGTTGGGCGGCGTTGCTTTTTTGATCTTCTTCTTTTTGTTACCGGCTCTCCTGGGTTTAACCTCAGCGATCGAAGCTGATCGATTCTCGAACATTGCGTCGGTGGGGACGAGGGCCATCCTTTGGAAACACGGTTTCGATGCGGCGATTGCCCATCCGTTACTTGGGATCGGGCCGATGCATTACGCCTATTTTTTCAACGGTGAGGGCGCTCATCCACACAACTTTTGGCTGCAGCTCGCAGCTGAGTGGGGATTGCCGGTTGCAGGAGTAGCCCTGAGCGCGGTTGTTCTTCTGTGGCGGCGCCTAGCATTGGTGGTGCGACCTGGCCGCGCTTCGACAGAAGAGCAAGAAACCGGGCTCGTGCTCCTTGCGGCGCTGACCGTATGGATTGTGGGAACGCAAGCGGACGGTTTCATGGTCGTGCCGACGAGTCAACTGGCTTCTACTGTTATCTTGGCGTTGTGCGTGGCACTTGCGATGAGGACAAACAGTATTCATCTCCGGATCGCCGATCCACCTGATATTGGCCTAAGGGTTTTCTGGGCCGCAATGACGTTGATTGCAACGCTCACGCTGACGAGCTTGATGTTCTCGTCATTTGGAGACAGCAGCGGGCGAGAACGAGTTTGGCGGAAGGAACAACAGAATGTCTATTTCCATCCACGGTTTTGGCAACATGGATGGATAGGGCCAGATCATGATGCCACGGCGCGACCGCGGTAAAGCTGACTCCGGCGCTCGCGCACTGCTGGGTGACACTAGATGTCAGAGCACCGCTGACTGGCTTGCATTCCGTCCGTAGTAAGCGCGATACCAAGCGACGAAGCGTTTAACGCCGTCGTGCACCGGCGTGCCGGGCGAAAGACGCGTCCACTCGGTTAACCGTGCAGTATCTGCGAATGTCGCTTTCACGTCGCCCGGCTGCATAGGCATCAAATTGCGCTGCGCTTTCCGACCGAGCGCGTGTTCGAGTGCATCGAGATACGCAAGTAGGGCGGCGGGCCCGTTATTGCCGATGTTCAGCACTTGATAGGGCGCCCATGAGTGAGCGGGATCGGGCTTCATCTGATCGAAAGTCTCGTTCGATGATGGTGGCCGATCCAGCACGCGCATCACACCTTCGGAGATGTCGTCGACATACGTGAAGTCGCGCTGCATGTCGCCATTGTTGAAAAGGTCTACCGGCCTGCCTTCAAGAATCGCGCGCGTGAAGATGAAGAGCGCCATATCGGGTCTGCCCCAAGGACCATAGACGGTGAAGAATCGCAAGCCGGTGGTCGGAATGCCGAACAAGTGGCTGTAAGCGTGCGCCATCAGCTCATTTGATTTCTTCGTAACGGCGTACAGGCTGACCGGATGATCGACGTTGTCTGATTCGGCAAACGGCAATTTCTTGTTACCGCCGTACACGCTCGAGCTGCTCGCGTACACCAGATGCCGCACGGGGTGCTTGCGGCACGTTTCGAGAACGTTCAGAAAGCCTGTGACATTGGACTCGATGTACGCGTGCGGATGCGTTAGCGAGTGGCGAACACCTGCCTGCGCTGCAAGATGAACAATCGAGTCGAAACCCTGACTCGCAACCAACTGCTCAATCGCGGGTCCGTCGATAAGATCGATTCGGTGGAATTCGAATGCCGCGTGCTTCTGAAGTTCGGTCAGACGCGCCAGCTTCAGGTTGACGTCGTAGTAATCACTTAGATTGTCCAGACCGATAACCTGATCGCCACGGTTGAGCAGCCGCTGCGCGACGTGCATGCCGATGAAGCCGGCCGCGCCGGTGACCAGTATCTTCACGGCCGCCCGACGCCTGTGTATGTCCATCCGGCCGCGCGCAAACGCTCGGGGTCGAACTGGTTTCGGCCATCAAAGACGCATGCCGACTTCATCGCTCGCTTCATCCGCTTGAAATCGGGATTGCGAAATTCCTTCCATTCGGTCATCAACAGCAAGGCCGAGGCGTCTTGCACGGCGTCGTACTTGTCGCTCATCACGCCAAAGCGCGGTGCTTCGCCAAGCATGGCGGAAAAATGCGTCGATGCCACCGGATCGAACGCGCGAACTGTTGCGCCGGCGGCCAGCAGGCCGTGCACGGTCGGCAGCGCGGGCGCTTCGCGCACGTCGTCGGTGCCGGGCTTGAAGGACAGGCCCCATACCGCGAACGTATGCGCGGACAGGTCCTGGCCGAATTGCGCCGCCACTTTGTCGAGCATGTACGTCTTCTGCTGTTCGTTTCGCTTGTGTGTCGCCTCGAACATCCACGGCTTGACGCCGGCGGCAGCGGCCATGTGCATCAACGCCTGCACGTCCTTCGGGAAGCACGAGCCGCCGTAGCCTGCGCCGGGGTAGATGAACGCGCTGCCGATGCGGGGGTCGGAGCCGATGCCGCGCCGGACATTGTCGACATCGACCCCGAGCCGGTCGCACAGGTTCGCCATCTCGTTCATGAAACTGATCTTGGTTGCGAGCATTGCATTGGCTGCGTACTTCGTAAGCTCGGCATCGCGCGCGCGCATTGTGATGACCCGATCGTGGTTCATGTTGAAGGGGCGGTAAAGCTCGAGCATCACTTTGGTCGCAGCCGGCGCATTCGAGCCGACGATAATCCGGGCAGGGCGCATGAAATCTTCGACCGCCGCGCCTTCCTTCAAAAATTCCGGATTGCTGACGACGTCGAATCGTTCGCGCGGTGCGCCGGATGCTTCAATGGAGTTCGCAATCTGATCGCATGTACCGACCGGAACCGTGGACTTCGATGCCACCACTGTGTATTCATCGATCGTCCGGCCGATCTCGCTTGCGACCTGCTGTACGACCGATGTATCGGCCGAGCCATCACCTTTGGATGGCGTGCCCACCGCAATCATGATGACCGGCGCACTCAATGTCCGGTTGTCCTGGCAGGTGCGATACGCGTCTGCCAGCGATGTGGTGAACGACAGGCGCCGCGAATCGATGCCACCGCGCACGATCGGCTCCAGCCCGGGCTCGTAAAAAGGAACGTGGCCATCCTTGAGTCGAGCGACGCGCCCGGAATCGATGTCGACGCAAACGACGGTATGGCCGACTTCGCTTAGGCAAGCGCCGGTGACCAGGCCGACATAGCCCGTGCCGGCAATTACGATGGACAAGATCTGCCTCCTGATTTAGCGGCAAGGCTAGCATCAGGAAGTGGTTACGCCTCGCGCCAAAGAGCCGGTATCTCCAATTCGGGTGCGGTGTGCAGCAGCGCCTTCTTCCCTTCTTTCGCTCTAGACCGCCACCCCCTGCCCCGCGAGAGCGCGTCACGCCACGCAGAGTTAAACACTTTGGCGCTGCCCGTAAAGTGGAAATAGCTCGCTAGGGCAGCCGCCTGAAGCAAATCCTTCTTCGCCTTGGCGCGCTCCCTTACCGGCCGCTCGCCGTAGACGATGAGCTTGTGCACTGCGTATCTTTCAGGAGAAGGAAGATTGACGAGCGCCGCCCCCTGGCGAGCCAGGATGCAACCCTGAGTGGTCCCTTCGAGAGAAAACTCCATGAACTTGAGTGGCTCCAGCGTCAGATTCAATTCGCGCATAAAAACGGGTTTGCGAGAGCGCGTAAGGCTGGTGACGAAGTCGAGCCGAAGCTCTGGATCGCTGGGATTGCGGTACTGCGCTCCCAGGCGTCCGTCCAGCTCGGATATTGGCAGCAGGCCCATTTCCAGAGACTCCAGTGCGCTGTGAACATCGATTTTGATATCTGCCGGCAGCGCTACCGAAACGTTGCGCCCCGCGTGCGCGAAGTCGACGTTCCAGCGAACTCCAAGCATGTTGGCCATGGCGATGAAAGCATGGGTTCCGATCAGAATGCCGCCGGCGCGGAAGAAACCATAGTCGGCGAGCCGCTTGATCACTCGAAAGTGTTTTGCTGTGGTCGTTGCGCAGCCGAGAGCGATAGCGGCACCGGCTTGCGCTTGCAGGTCCACACGTGCATTCATTGCGCGCCGGTCAACGATGGCTCGCACCCGCTCATCGTCCGGTCCGACGTAGACCATGCGTGTAGTCTGATCAACGTCTTTATAGGCAAAGTACCAGTAGGCGCGTCCCTTTCTCGGCATGCGATGGAAACTGCCGCTCAAACCGGATATCGCTCGAGATAGCTCAAAGGAGCGCACCTGATCGAACAGCTCGGCGTATGCCGTTTGCGCAGAAAGGCTTAACTCGACGTACCGCATGGCTGCTAAACATCTTAGATTTTGTTTAGCAACAAGTAGATATCGCTTGCACAAGAGTTGCTAAATAAATCTGACCTTATCTAGCAATGCGAGGTATTTAGCTCGGCACAACCCGCCAGATTTCTCCGCCATCGGTCGCCACGTAGAGGCTGCCGTCGGGGCCCTGTACCAATGAGCGACCGCGAGCCGACGGCAGATTGGCGGTTACGTCGCCGGTAGTCATGCCGGCCGCATCGAGTTGAAGGACCACGATTCGTTCTCCGCCCATGATGCCAACCGCCAGACGTCCGTTCCAGCCTTTCCACTGCGCGCCGTCGAGAAAGGTGGCCGGCCCCATGCCGCGGCCGCCGCCGTTATAGATCCAGCTCGGCGGCATCGCGCTCGGAAACCGCGCGGTGTCGGTCATCGGCATCGTCGTCGGGTTGCCCGCGTATCCGCAGTAGTTGTCCGGGCATGTCAAGCCGGGCCGGTTCTTCGGATCCCAGCCTGCGTTGCCGCCGGCCACCAGGGCGGTGACTTCATCGGAGTGGTTGGGACCATGCTCCGCTGTGAAGGGCTGCCCCGCGTTCGGTTGGCCGGCGGGGCGGAACGTGATGCCCTGCACGTTACGGTGACCGTACGTGAAAATGCGTGGGTCAAAGCCTTGCGGTGCGTTGTTGCCCGGCGCGGCAGCGCCGTTGCGATCGACTCGCAGCACTTTGCCGCCGAGGCGTTGAGGCTCCTGCGGCAGCGTGGCGTTGTGATTGTCGCCGCTCGTGACGTATAAAAATCGATCCGGCCCGAAGCGCACGCGGCCGCCGGAGTGGGCGCCGGCGCCGCCCACACCATTGCCCGCATCTTTGTACGCAATGTCGGTGATGATGTCGGTTCGCGCACTGGCGGTAGTGCTATCTGCGCCGAGCGTCAAGCGAACGACACGATTCGTGCGCGGGTTCGTCGTCAGATTCGAAGCCATGAACACGTAGACATTGCGAGTTCCGGTTGCAAAGTCCGGATCGACGGCCACACCGTGCACCCCGCTCTGACCTTCGCAGAACAAATCCGCAGCGACCAGCGATGACCCCGTAGTGCCGAACAGTCGAACCGTCGTTCCATTGGCAAAGCGTGCCGAAAGGCCGCGACACTTTTCGGTGTAGAGCATCACGCCGTCCGGAGTGAACGCGACGTCCCACGGGCGATCCAGGCCGCTCACTATCACGGTGCGATTCAGCGTCGGGGTTTCGGTTGACGGCGGCGGGGGCGAGGGTGGCGGTGGAGCAGGTGACCCTGCGGGAGGCGGTGGCGCAGGCGTGGCGGCGACGGGCGCCGACGCGTCCACTGATGAAGACCCGCCCCCACACGCAACGAGCGCACTCGTTCCGGTTATCGACAGCGCAAAAAAGATGGCAGCGCGATTCATGATGAACTCACTTTCCGAGAAGATTCGAGCGGCGGTTCAATCGCGGCAGAAGTGCGATCGAGTCTAGTAGCCGTCGTCGCTTCGATCACTCCGCCACCCAGACTAACTTCGCCTTGGTAAAGCACCGCGGACTGCCCCGGCGTCACGGCCCACTGCGGTTCGACAAAGGTGACTTCGAAGTGATCCGTCCGTACCGCGCTCACGACGCATTCGGCATCCGCCTGCCGATAGCGCGTCTTCACGGCAAGCCGCGTTCCCACGGTTGGAGGTGCTGCTGACACCCAGGCAGCATCTAACGCGATTGTGCGGTCGGTCAACAGCCAAGGATGATCGCGGCCCTGTACCACCCACAACGTGTTAGTGCTCATATCCTTGCGCGCGACGAACCACGCTTCGCCCGACCCGTCCTTGGTTCCGCCGATACCCACACCCTTGCGCTGGCCGAGCGTGTAAAACGCCAGGCCGACGTGTTCGCCGATGATCGGGCCGTCGGATGCACGGATAGGACCTGGCGTCATCGGTAAATAGCGGTTTAGGAACTCCCGGAACGGCCGCTCGCCGATGAAGCAGATGCCGGTGGAGTCGCGCTTCGCCGCATTCGGCAAGCCGATCGCATGCGCCGTTTTCCGCACGTCCGTTTTCTGCAGGTGGCCGATCGGAAACAGCGTGCGTGCGAGCTGCTGCTGGTTCAGACGGTGCAGAAAATAGCTTTGATCCTTGCCGGCATCGAGTCCGCGCAGCAGTTGATATAACCCATCAACTTCACGCACTCTTGCGTAATGCCCGGTTGCAATGCGTTCAGCGCCAAGCTTGATCGCGTGATCCAGAAACGCCTTGAACTTGATCTCGGCGTTGCACAGCACGTCGGGATTCGGCGTGCGGCCGGCGGAGTACTCGCGCAGAAACTCGGCGAACACGCGGTCTTTGTACTCCGCTGAAAAATTGACGGCTTCAAGCTCGATGCCGATGACATCGGCCGCGGCAGCGGCATCGATCAGATCCTGCCGCGTCGAACAGTATTCGTCGTCGTCATCGTCTTCCCAGTTCTTCATGAACAGGCCGACGACGTCGTAGCCCTGCTGCTTCAGCAGATGCGCTGCGACGGATGAATCGACGCCGCCGGACATTCCGACGACTACGCGCTGCGTCATTGGTGTGGCGTGATCAGCTGCACTGAAGGAAAGTAAGTTGCATAGCGACGACGGTCGCGTGTAAGGATCGGCACTCGAGCGACGGCTGCGTGTGCGCCGATAAAAAAGTCGGCCAATACGTTGCCCTTGGTCCCGCCCGCCTGGCGATAGCGGCTGAACGCTTTTCCAGCCAGATGGAGCGCGGGGCGCGGAATTTCCATCCATTGCAAAGCCAGATCGTTGACCGCCTCTTCGAGCAATTCGTAGGTTGAAAATGACACCGAGAGCTCGCCGTAAATGATCGGATTGATTGCAAGCTGGTGCACCTTAGCCTGACTGTTCAACTGTTGCGCCGACCAATCGACCCATTGCGGATCGTTCTGCCAAACGTCGATCAATACGTTTGTGTCGACCAGCAGCATATGCTGCTAGTCGCGCAACAGGGCCATTAGCTCATCGGTGCGCCATTTGATATCAGCCTTGCCGCGCGCGCGTTGGAAGCGATCAAGTCCCTGTTTCCGCAGAGGCCCAGCCTTCGCAATGACGATGTTACCGTCCGCGCCGACACGAAATTCCACAGCCGATCCGGGCGTGAGTTTCAGCGCATCACGGATACGCTTGGGTATTGTCACCTGCCCCTTGCTGGTCACTTTGCTCTCAGTCTTGCCTTCCATTGCTATCTCCGCAGGTATTACTCGGCTCGAAATTGTAATACCTAAGAGGTTGGCGTACAGTCGCGGCCTTTGGCCTTTGAGGTAGGGGGCGGCTGCGTGAACATCGGCGTTCCTTCAGAGACGCGAGCTGGAGAAGGGAGGGTGGCTGCCACCCCCGAGACGGTAAAGAAAATGGTCTCTGCCGGGCACTCGGTGATCGTGCAGGCGGCCGCCGGTGCGGGCGCGAGTTTCGTCGATGACGCCTACGCTATCTCGGGCGCAGCGATCGGCAGCGTAGCCGATGCACTCGGTGCGCAGATCGTGCTGAAGGTTCGTTCGCCTCGATCCGAGGAACTAGCCGGGATGAAGCGCGGTTCGGTGCTCATCGGCATGCTCGAGCCGTTCAACAACGACGGCATCGCCGCGATGAACGCCGCGGGGTTGACCGCTTTCGCGCTCGAAGCCGCGCCGCGGACGACGCGTGCTCAGAGCATGGATGTGCTGTCATCGCAGGCGAACATTGCCGGTTACAAGGCGGTGCTGATGGCGTCAGCAGCGTATGGTCGGATGATGCCAATGATGATGACGGCCGCCGGCACGGTGAAGGCTGCGCGAGTGCTGATTCTCGGCGCCGGTGTCGCCGGGCTGCAGGCCATTGCGACCTCGAAGCGGCTCGGCGCCGTAGTCGAAGCTTCCGATGTGCGCCCTGCCGTCAAGGAGCAGATCGAATCGCTCGGCGCGAAGTTCGTCGATGTGGCGTATGAAACCGATGAGGAACGCGAGGTCGCGCAGGGCGTCGGCGGCTATGCGCGGCCGATGCCGGCATCCTGGATGCAGCGGCAAGCCGCAGCGGTCGGCGAGCGCTTGAAGCAGGCGAACATCGCGATTGCGACCGCGCTGATCCCGGGCCGCAAGGCGCCGGTTCTGATTACCGAGGCAATGGTCCAGGCGATGCAGCCGGGTTCAGTGATCGTCGATATGGCAGTCGAG
>JBGSWY010000077.1:0-20901 GCA_041751715.1 Burkholderiaceae bacterium | reverse complement strand
ATCGTCACACGCGCCCACTTGCGCTTGCCGACTTGCACTACGTAAGTCCCCGGCTTGATGACCTGCGCGCGGTCGCTCACTTTCGCGCCGTCGATCTTCACTCCGCCTTGCTCGATGTTGCGGATCGCTTCGGTGGTCGATGGTGCCAACCCAGCTTGCTTCAGCAGCGTCGCAATCGGTACTCCGCTGGCACCGCCCGCCAAGGTCACCTGCGGCATGTCGTTCGGAATCGCGCCCCCCTTGAAGCGAGCCATGAACTCGAACGACGCCATCTCGGCGGCTTGTTCCGAGTGAAACCGTGCCACGATTTCCTTGGCAAGCAGGACCTTGATGTCGCGCGGATTGCGCCCTTCGCTCGCCTGCCGCTTCAGCCCTTCGATTTCTTCGTTCGATCGCAGCGACAGCAGGTCATACCAGCGCCACATCAATTCATCCGAGATCGACATCGTCTTCGAAAACATGTCGAACGCCGGTTCGGTGATGCCGATGGTGTTGTTCTTGCTTTTCGACATCTTCTCGGCGCCGTCAAGCCCTTCAAGCAGCGGCATCGTCAAAATGCACTGCGGCTCCTGACCATAGTGGCGCTGCAGCTCGCGGCCGACCAGCAGGTTGAAGCGCTGATCGGTGCCGCCGAGCTCGAGATCGGATTTAAGCGCGACCGAGTCGTAGCCCTGCATCAGCGGATATAGCAGCTCGTGCATCGCGATCGGACTGTTCTCGCGAAAGCGCGTGGAAAAATCGTCGCGCTCGAGCAGTCTGGCCAGCGTGTAGCGCGCCGCCAGCTTGATCATGCCGGCCGCGCCCAGCGGCTCAGACCATTCGGAGTTGTAGCGAATCTCCGTCAGATCGCGCCTGAGCACGAGCCCGGCCTGATCAAAGTAGGTCCTGGCGTTCTCATCGATCTGCTCGCGCGACAGCGGCGGCCGCGTGGTGTTGCGGCCCGACGGATCGCCGATCAGCGCCGTGAAGTCGCCGATCAGAAAAATGACCGTGTGGCCCATGTCCTGTAACTGCCGTAGCTTGTTCAGGACGACGGTGTGGCCAAGATGAAGGTCGGGCGCGGTGGCATCCAGGCCGAGCTTGCAGCGCAAGGGCGTCCCAGTCTCCCGAGCTCGCGCCAGTTTCTGCGCGAACTCGGACTCGACCAACAGTTCGTCGCAGCCGCGCTTGACCAGGGCCAATGCCCGCTCGACCTCGGGACCAACCATGTAAGTTTTGCTTTTTTCGTTCATTGCCCGTTGGCGGCGCGCGGTTGTTGACCCTCAACCGAGCTTGCCAGCTATACTCGCGCCCTCGATAAAAAAGCGCACCGATGCGTGCGCTTTTTTCTTAAAGCCAGCTCTTCCGGTAGACGCCATTGTCGATTCTATCCAAACGACTTGTACTTCTTGCAAGCGACACCCGGCTCGGTTTCCGTCTGGTGTCGCGACGATGGAAAAAGCTGGACGGGGCAAAGCGTAAGCGCATCGAGCTGGCTGCCGTTTTCTCGCTGCTGCCGCTGTCCGCTGCAATCGCTGCGCTGGCCGCGGCACCTGCCGCCTTTCAGCTCGATGAATCCCGGATGCAAGCCGTTGTCGAAAGCGTCGCCACGCCTTCGATCGCCGACCAGGTGGCCGAGCTGATCGCGCGCGAAGACACCCATTTGCGTGAAGTTCGCGTGCAGCGCGGCGAGACCCTGGCCGCACTATTCAACCGGCTCGGGATCGACGATGCCGCGGCTCTGCGCTTTGCTCAAACTGACGCGGCGGCTCGGACATTAGTGCGGTTGGCACCGGGTCGCTTCGTCCAGGCGAGCATCACATCGGAGGGCCGACTGCACTGGCTAAAGGCCCATAGCGCAGGTGACCTGAACGGGCCGCTGGCAACCACCCGCATTCTGACGCTCGATCGAAGCGGGCCGCCCGAATCCGGCTTTCGTGTGGCCGAGGCCGATGTCGCACTCGAGCGTCGAATCGAATTGAAGACAGGCGAAGTACGCGTATCGCTGTTTGGCGCTACCGACGAAGCGGACATCCCTGACGCCGTTGCTCAGCAGATGATCGACGCTCTCGAGAGCGAGATCGACTTTCATCGCGATCTGCGACGCGGCGATCGCTTCCACGTGATCTACGAAGCGCTGTATGCCTCCGGCGAGTACCTGCGCGCCGGCCGCCTGCTGGCGATCGAGATGGAAAATGGCGGCGAGCGCCTAGCGGCCTACTGGTTTGCCAATGGCAGCAAGCATGGCGGTTTTTACGGCCCGGGCGGGCGCAGTTTGCAGCGCGCGTTCTTGCGATCGCCGCTGGAGTACACGCGCGTCAGTTCCGGCTTCAGCGCGAGCCGCATTCATCCCATTTTCGGTTACGACGCGGCGCATCGCGGGGTCGACTACGCAGCGCCGTCCGGTACCGGTGTGCGCTCGATCGCCGAAGGCGTCGTGACTTTTGCCGGGTGGCAGCGCGGCTATGGCAATGTGGTGGAGATCCAGCACGACGGCAAGCATGCGACCCTGTATGCCCATTTGCAGTCGATCGCGCCGGGCTTGCGACAAGGCGTTCGGATCGGGCAAAGCGAATCGGTCGGCACCGTAGGCATGACCGGATGGGCCACGGGGCCGCATCTGCACTTCGAGCTCAAGGTGCACGATGTCCACGTCAACCCATTGACCGCCGAGCTGCCGGCCGCCGAACCGTTGGCGCCTGCGCAGCTGGCCTCCTTTGCGCAGGCAACCGAATTCCTGCGTGCCCAACTGGCACTGCTGGAACGCGTAGGCATCGCACTGGATCGACCGCGCTAACAAGCGCGCCCACCCCTTGCTGTTCATCGGTTTAATGTCAGGCACGAGCCTGGATGGCGTCGACGCCGTTCTCGCTGACTGCTCGGCTTCCCCGCCCAGAACACGGGCACACACGTATCGGCCGTTCAGCGACGATTTGCGCGCAGCGTTAGCGGCGCTTTGCTCTTCCGGGCCCGATGAAATCGAACGGGCCGGCGTTGCTGCGCGCGAGCTCGTCGATATCTACGCTGCCGCTGTCGATCATCTGATGCAGGCGGCCGGCGTTGCCCGATCGTCGGTGCGCGCGATCGGCGCCCATGGGCAGACGGTGCGGCACCGGCCGCACCTCGGCTACAGCCTGCAACTGAACGCGCCGGCCTGGCTCGCCGAACTGACGGGAATCGATGTCGTGGCGGACTTTCGCAGTCGTGACATTGCTGCCGGCGGCCAGGGAGCACCGCTGGCGTCGATTTTTCATCTGGCCGCGTTTGCCGCACCGGAGCCGCGCGCGGTGATCAACATCGGCGGCATCAGCAACGTGACCGGATTGCCAGGCAGCGGAGCACTTAACGACCGCGCGATCGGCTTCGATTGCGGACCGGGCAACCTGCTGCTCGATTCGACGATGCAGAAGTATTTTGCCAGGCCGTTCGATCGAGACGGCGCGATCGCGGCGTCGGCAGAACCCGACGCTCCGTTGCTGCATGCCTTGCTGGCAGAGCCGTTTTTCGCCGAGCCGCCGCCGAAGAGCACCGGCCGCGAGCTTTTCTCTCCCCAATGGCTTGATCGCTTTCTCGGCGGGTGCAAGCTGGAAGCGGAAGTGGTGATGGCGACATTGACCCGTTTGACCGCCGTCGCGATCGCCCGGGCCGTTGACCGCTGGTATCCGCAGGCGGCCGATGTCGTCGTGTGCGGCGGCGGGACGCGCAACGCGACCCTGCAGCACATGCTCGCAGCCGAATGTGCGCCGCGGCCGGTCATCCCATCGTCTGCCCTTGGGGTGGAGCCCGATCAGGTAGAAGCGCTCGCGTTTGCCTGGCTGGCCCACGCCCACATCAGCGGCCAGTACGGCAATGTGCCGAGCGTGACTGGTGCGCGGGGGGGCAGGATTCTCGGCGCGTTGTA
This sequence comes from Burkholderiaceae bacterium, assembly GCA_041751715.1. Classification (GTDB taxonomy): domain Bacteria; phylum Pseudomonadota; class Gammaproteobacteria; order Burkholderiales; family Burkholderiaceae_F; genus JACCZX01. The sequence goes on along the minus strand of JBGSWY010000077.1, from coordinate 17,021 downwards.
TCCGGCCGTAGGGGCATGAAAAAAAGGCGCCGACGGCGCCTTTTTAGTTCGCGGTAACCGTTTACGCCGAGAAAGACGATCCGCAACCGCAGGTCGTCGTGGCATTCGGATTCTTGATCACGAACTGCGCGCCCTCAAGATCTTCTTTGTAATCGATCTCAGCGCCGACCAGATACTGATAGCTCATCGAATCGATCAGCAAGGTCACGCCGTCTTTCTCCATCGCGGTGTCGTCTTCGTTGACGACCTCATCAAAGGTGAACCCATACTGAAATCCGGAGCAGCCGCCGCCTTGTACGAAGACGCGCAGTTTGAGGTCGGCATTGCCTTCCTCTTCGATCAGGTTCTTAACCTTCGCCGCGGCGGAATCCGTAAAAACCAGCGGTGCCGGCATTTCGACCATTGCGTTCATTGCTTAACTCCGATCCAGTTTGCAGCTGCACTTGCAACGTGCTGCAGATTATAGGCTTCGCCCCGCAATTCATTACTCGGAGATGGCGCCACCGGCGGCCAATTTCAACGTTGCCGGCCCCTTATTCGACGATTGCGACGATTCCGGCGACTGATAGATCAAGCGTCCTTCGACCACCGCGCCCTGATGAATCTCGATCGCTCGATAGTAGACATCTCCTGAGACGCGTGCCTTTGGCTGAAGTTCAAGCAGTTCAGTGACGTGTACCGGGCCGGTAATGCGTCCCGAGACGACCAGGTGTGCTGCATGCACCTCCCCCTCGACATGACCCAGTTCGCTGACGACCACCATGCAGGCGTCGCCCGTGGCGCACCGCACGTCGCCCTTGACCGTCCCATCGATCCGCAGTCCGCCCGTATACGACAGACTGCCTTCGACCAGTGTGCCGTTGCCTATCAACGTACCGATCGTCTTCGGTGCTACCGATTTGTTGCCAAACATCGTTTGCCTCACATTGTGAAAGTCTGCTGCGCGCGCACTTCGCCGCCGGACTGAATCTTCACCTGCACCGATCGCACCACTGCATCTTCGGGCAGCTCGAAAATTCCTTCCACCCGCTGATAGTGCCGAAACGACAGCGGCGCCGGGCCAGCCTCAGGCAGCCCGGCATCAGGCAGTTGCAACACCCAGGGCCGCCCCCCCTGCTGCAAGCTGACCGTCAGCGATACCGCACCGACAAAGTCACGCTCGGGGCGGCCGCTTTGCTGAACCAGCAGGCGATAACGCAGCGCCTGCTTGTCGTTGTACTGGCCTGGCGCTCGATCATGATCGAGCTCGTTAAGCGCCTGCAGGCGGAAACTCCGAATGACCACGCCCCTGGCGTTGGTAGGCGTGGGAAGCAAGCTCTCGAAGAACGACAAGTCCTCCTTCAGGCGAGCATTTTCGTTTTCCAGCGCTCTTAGCTGCACCTGCATCTGATCCTGCGCAGCACGACCAACCTGCAGTTGATTTTCGTACTTCGCGGAGAGCGCCGTCTTGTGGTCGCGCTCGACCATCGCCTGCTTCGCGTCCGCGCGAATCTGCTCGATCTCGGTGGTCGAAGCAACGAGATCCTGTGTGACCGGGGGCCGACTGTAGTGGTAGGCGACCAGGGTGGCAGCGACGAACAGGGCAACGATCGAAACCAGCGCCAATAGAAGAACGGCTCTGACGCGCCACGGCAGTTGGGTACGAATTGCCACTTTCGGCACGCTCGCCGAGTGGCTGCGCAACCAACGTTTGCGCCTCATTTGAACAAGCTGGCGGACTGCTGAAAAGCGTGGCGCAAAGCGGGTCTCCCATACACCGGGATCACGCCGAGCGCCCGGTCAAGAAGAAGCCGCTCGCTCCACTGCCTGCAAATGCTCCGCAAGCGACACTTCTTCGATCGGAAGTATAGGGACGGGAGGCGCGCGAGATCGTGTCGCGCATACCCAGAACACGGGCGGCGCTGAGTCTTATCGCTACTGAGTCTTATCGCTTCGAGAACTGCTTGCGGCGACGCGCCTTGCGGAAGCCCACCTTTTTGCGCTCCACCTCGCGCGCATCTCGGGTGACGAGGCCGGCGCTGGATAACGCGGGCTTCAGGGTTTCGTCATAGTCGATCAGCGCGCGCGTGATGCCATGGCGCACAGCACCGGCCTGGCCCGATTCCCCGCCGCCACTGACGTTCACCTGGACGTCAAAGGTGCTGGCATGGTTGGTCAACGTAAGCGGCTGGCGCGCGATCATGCGGCCGGTTTCGCGCTGAAAATATTCGTCGATCGGGCGACCGTTGATCACGATTGCACCACTGCCGCGTTTCAGGAAAACGCGCGCCACTGAGCTCTTGCGGCGGCCCGTTCCGTAGTTGTAATTGCCGATCATCGTGTTTCCTGGGCCTATATTTCGACGGATTTGGGCTGCTGTGCAGTATGCGGGTGCTCATCGGCCGCATAAATCTTGAGCTTCTTCAACATCGCGTACCCGAGCGGCCCCTTGGGCAACATTCCGCGCACGGCAAGATGCAGTGCGCGTCCGGGGAATCGCTCCTGCATTTTCTTGAAGTTCGTTTCGTACACACCGCCCGGGTGACCGCTGTGGCGATAGTAGGTTTTGTCCTCGCTCTTGTTGCCGGTCATGCGAAGCTTGGCCGCGTTGACGACAACGATGTAATCGCCAGTGTCCACATGCGGCGTGTACTCTGCCTTGTGCTTGCCGCGCAGTCGCAGCGCAATCTGGCTGGCAAGGCGGCCAACAACCTTGTCATTGCCGTCGACAAGCAACCAATCCCGCTTCACTTCGTGCGGCTTTGCAGAAAACGTTTTCATTGAGTAGTGTTGAGTGCTACGCGCCCGTTGGCGAACCGGAAATTTTATCCGTTCAAGGGGTCGCGATGCAAGCGGACATAAAAAAGTGGCCCAGACCGAGGTCCGGGCCGAAGCCACCTGAAAGGGTGGAGGAGACAAGTCCGTAGTATGCCCACGCAATTGATGCAGCGCAAGGTAGAAAGTAAATAGTGAGCGGAGACGGGAATACTCGAAGATGTAATTGCGCAACATTTCAATGACTTGTCACATTGAGAATTGGATTCCGCCGGCCTCTGGTTCGTGCTGCATTGCCGCGGTGCCTCCGAGGAAGAGACCTTGAAGTGCTCTGTGCGCTGGACCGGTGAGGCGATGAGCTTCGTCGCCGAGACTGGTAGCGGGCATCTCGTAGAAATGGACGGTGCGCCGGACGGCGGTGGCCGTAATCAGGCGCCGCGTCCCATGGAGATGCTGTTGCTCGGTACAGGCGGCTGCGCCGCCTATGACGTAGTTCTAATTCTGCGCCGCGGCAGACACGATGTTAAGGGGTGTGAGGTACACCTTGAAGCGGACCGTGCGGCGGATGATCCGAAAGTTTTTACGCGCATTGACATGAAGTTCACGGTGCGCGGTAAGGATTTGAATCGAGACGCCGTGGTGCGCGCGGTGCAGTTGTCGCACGACAGATACTGCTCCGCCACGGCCATGCTGGCCAAGACAGCGCAAATTGACCATTCGGTAGAAATTGTCAGCGACGACAGGCTAGAGTAGTACGGGCTCTGGTGTGCGGCTAGAGGTAGTGCGCAGTCTTAGTCATCACGCGCGCCGCCAGCCGCATCGCCCAACGCACCGGCAAAGGCAACGCCACGCCCCCGCTTTCGATCGCCGTCTCGGCGTGCTGCGCTTCGTCGCTTCTCATCTGCTCGACGATCGCACGCGATGCGGTGTCGGCCTCGGGCAGCCGCTCCAGGTGGCCGGCCAGGTGCTGTTCGACCTGGCGCTCGGTCTCGGCCATGAACCCGAGGCTGGCACGATCACCGAGCCGCGCAGCGGCCAGCCCAATCGCAAAGGCTCCGGAATACCACAGCGGATTAAGCAGGCTGGTTCGTCCACCTAGCTGTGCGATCCGTTGCTGCGTCCATGCCAGATGATCGGCCTCTTCCTGCGCGGCGCGCGCAAACGCATCGCGCAGTTCGGGTGATTGTGCCGCCAGCGCCTGGGCGTCGTACAGCGCCTGTGCGCAGACTTCGCCCACATGGTTAACGCGCATCAACGCAGCCGCTTCGCGCCGCTCGTGTTCAGGCAGGGGAGCCGCCGCGTCCGCTCCAGTCGCCGCGCTGGCAGGGCTGCTGCGGCTCGCCTGCGGTTCAGCCGCCAGGGTCCGTAGTGCGCGGTCTGCCGCGCCGAGCAGTTGATCGAATGGGCTCAGTCGATTTGGGTTCATTAATGTTGCGAAAATGGCACGAAACAGCACGCGCATGCGCCGCGGCGTCGAAATCGCGCAATCGCGGCGCTATTCTGGCGCCCGGTTCGCTCGCAGTCTGAGCCGTTAAAAAACATCAAAGAGCCAGGAGACAGATTCATGCGTAAGAGTTTGTTGACGATGGCGCTGGCGTGCGCGTTGCCGGCTGCGTATGCCCAGAGCTCGATCACGCTTTACGGCATTGTCGATGTTGGCATAGAAAATATCGATGTCGGCAGCGTGTCCGGCACCCGGCTGCAAAGCGGGATCTCGGCAGGTTCGCGCTGGGGCATTCGTGGCTCCGAAGATCTGAAACCCGGATGGCGCGCCCTGTTCACGCTTGAGAGCCGGTTCGAGGCCGACACCGGCAGCATGACCAACAACAATGCGCTTTTTTGGTGTCGCGCCAATAGCGCTCCCGCCACTGCGCCCACGGTCTGCCCCGGCGTGACGTTCATCACTACGCCGCCCGCGGTGCAAGTGCCGGCGGCATCGCAGCCGCTGATCGTAGGTGGCTCAAACGCCGTCAACAACGCCCTGCTGCAGGCGATCACGACTGTCAATGCGGTCGGCGCCCTATTCGATCGCCAGGCATGGGCCGGACTCGTCACACCTGTGGGCGGCTTTTTTCTCGGCCGGCAGTACACGCCCGGCTACGAGATCCTGAACAAATACAACGCGATCGGCGACCAGACCGCATTGCAGTTCGGGCAAGGCTTCTCCAATCCTGCGATTCGGATGAATAACGCTTTGCAGTACCGGATCGAGCTCTCCGGATTTACAGCGTCGTTGATGTACAGCTTCGGCGGTTCGGAGATATTGCGGCAGGAGCGCTCGACCGGACCGCAGGACGGAGACGACTTTTACGGCGGGAACCTGCAATACAACACCAAGACCTGGGGTGTCGGCGTCGGCTACAACCGCAATCACGTTGTTCCCTTCAACACCGGCACAAATCCGCAAAAGCGAACCGGTCTTGAAATGTTCAATGCGGGCGGCTTCGTCGGCTTCGGCCCCGTCAAGCTGTATGCGCAGTATCTGAAGCGGGATAACGAAAATCCGCTGCTGCGGCCGGAGGATATTCAGAACATCGTGGTTTCCACGGGCGGCAGCCTGCCGGCCATCACCGCCCTCCTGGGTGGACTGCAAATCAGCAGCTATGATTTCGATACGATGCGCGGGCTGGCCGGCCCTACCGACTCGGTCGCCTATCACGGCGGCATCTCGTGGACTTTCGGCAGAAACACCCTTTACGGCATCTACAACTACGGCAAGGACGACGGGCGCTCGGCCTGGGCGACTCAGGACGCCAAGGCCAGCCACTACGGTGTCGCTTACTTCTATGAACTCTCACGTCGCACGCAGCTGTACGCGGTGGCGGCCTTCATGGACAACAGCGGCCAGTCTCGGATGAGCTTGTCGTCAGCCGGCTATACCACCGGGTGGACTACCGCAGCCGGAGAAGATGCCCGTGCGTTCCAGTTGGGGATGCGGCATAGCTTCTGAGACGAAACGGGCCGCTGCAGGGGCAATTACGCGGCCTGTTTCTTGTTGTCTGACCGCAACACGCCAGACTTAATTTTGGATGTTTTGACCGGTTTCTTTGCCTTGTCATGGCTCCTCTGAAAGAATCCGTTCAACTTCCTCCGGGGAGTGATTCATTCACGTGGCGGCTTCGTGCGGGGCCGTGGCGTAAAGAATTCCCAAATCACTAGGAGAGCTTTTCATGAAAAAGAATCTGATCGCACTGGCAATATTCGGTGCTTTCTCGGGCGCCGCGCTCGCACAGTCGAACGTGACGCTGTACGGCATCATCGATATGAACTTTCAATACAACGATCCGAACGGTCCCCAATCGTCGACTCGTGGCATCAACTCCGGCCATCAATCCGGCAGCCGCTGGGGTGTTCGCGGGTCGGAAGCGCTGTCGCGCGGCCTAAACGCGGTTTTCACGCTTGAAGGCGGGTATAGCGGTGATGACGGCACGTTGGGGCAAGGCGGGCGCTTATGGGGCCGGCAAGTATGGGCCGGCCTGTCGGGTGGCTGGGGTACGGTGGTTGCGGGCCGCGTCGCGACGTTCTCGTCGGGCACCGGCTCGTTCGACATGTTCGGCAATACCGATCCGTTCCTGACCGGGTTTGGCGATTCTTCGCTGGCATCGACCTTCACGTCGGCCGGTGCAACGCGCCTGGATAACTCGGTGCTGTATCAGTCGCCGACTTTGGGCGGCTTCAAGTTCGGTGCCGGTTACTCCTTCAACGCGGCCGGTCAAGAAGGCGCGGGCAGCGGCAATAACAACAGCGTTATGTTTTTCGGTGTCAATTTTGCACGCGGTCCGTTCTTCGCCGCAGTAACGTATGACGTTTTCGATGTCAACGATAACGGCTTCGCAGGATCAGCAACTGTCCCTGGCGTTGCGCCAAATGCGCAAGATCAAAAGAATCTGCAGTTCGGCGCGACCTTCGATCTGAAGTTTGTCAAACTTCACGCTGCGTACGCGAAGGAAGACGACGTCTACTTCACCTCCGGCGCATCTACTTCATCCGCCGTGCCTGATGCCGGTGCTGATGCAAATGCGTGGATGGGGGGCGTCACCATTCCTCTGTTGGGCGGCAACCTGCTGGGTTCATATCAAAAGCGCGACGGTGACCTGCGCAATGTGTGTTTCGGCTCTTTCAGTGCAGCAGGTGTTTGCTCCGTGCCTCTTGTGCTCCGCGAGCGCGACATCGACGTATGGGCAATCGCCTACACGTATCCGCTCTCGCGCCGTACCAACCTCTATGTGAACTACTCGGACCGCGACGGTGAACAATCCGTGAACAACAATGCGACAATCGACCGCAAGCAATACACGGTCGGTGTTCGTCACCTGTTCTAGCCTTTTTCGTTTACTTACCATTAAGGCCGCTGACTTTAGCGGCCTTTTTTTCGCCCTCTTCGCTCGCGTTAGTTCGCGGCAGCGCCGCGTCCACCAGCGGCTGCGCCAGCGCCTCCGATCTTCTGTCAAGCGACGTCACCCTCAGTCGGCGCGCAATGACATCTGCCGCATAAAGCGCCTGCTCGTGGCGCACAGCGAGGGCAACGAACGTTTTGATAGCCCCGCGGCCGGGGTCGATATCAGTCGTTACTGCTAGCGCCGCGGCTTCCGCGGCATGGGCAGCATCCTCGATCGCATCATCGACGTCGAGCGCCAGCTCGGCAGTCGTGCATGGCCGCGCATCGAGCAGCCCGGCCGTTGCTGCCTGAGCCAGCGCGTCAAGCGCCATCTTGCGATACGTCGTCCATTTGCCACCGACCACGGTGATCAGGTTTCGACACTCAACCACGATCGCGTGCTCGCGCGAGATCGTCTTCGTGGCGTTCGCAGACGCACGCGCGCTCGGGGAAAACAGCGGCCTTAGCCCGGCAAAGGTGGCCAATACGTCATCGGACGACAGCGGAGATTGCAGGTAGCTGCGCGCGTGATCGACAATGAATTCCACCTCCGCCTCGGACGCAACCGGCTCCCAGGTCGCGCCGTTAGCCGCAATGTCGGTCGTTCCCAGCATCAAGTGGCCACGCCAGGGAATCGCGAACAACACGCGGCCGTCGGCAGTTTTTGGAATCATCATGCCGGTCGTGCCCGGCAAGAACGAGCTGGAAACCACGATATGCGATCCGCGGCTGGTCGTCGTCAGCGCCGGGGCAGCGCCGTCTGCCAGTCGTCGCAGATCGTCTGTCCAGACACCGGTTGCATTGAAAACGGCTTTCGCGCGGAGTTCGAATCGCTCGCCTGTTCGGCCGTCCACCGCCGCGATCGCATTGATTCGGCCGCCGCTTTTTTCAATCTGTTGGACCGCGACGTAGTTGATTGCGACTGCGCCGACTCTGACCGCGGTGCGCATCAATGCGATCGCCAGCCGGGCGTCGTCGAACTGTGCGTCCCAGTAGGCAACGCCACCCCGCAAACCGTCAGTCTTGACGCCGGCCAGAGCTGCAATCGTCTCTGCTCGCGACAACCAATGCGTATCGCCAATGCCGCGCTTGCCGGCCAGCGCGTCGTAGACGCCCAGACCTATGCGCATGAACTCGCGCTCCAGCGGCCGATAGCAGGGGACAACGAATTTCAAGGGACGCACCAGCCGCGGTGCATTCGCGAGCAACAGCGCGCGCTCCGACAGCGCCTCGCGAACCAGCTGCAGATTGCCCTGCGCCAGGTAGCGAACGCCGCCGTGAATCAGCTTGGTACTGCGGCTCGACGTGCCGCTCGCAAAGTCGCGCGCTTCGAGCAGGACGGTACGAAAGCCGCGGTTGGCCGCATCGAGAGCAATGCCGAGACCGGTGGCTCCGCCGCCGATAACGAGTACATCCCAAAGGCGTGACTCGCGCAGCTGAGCGAGCAGCCGCTCGCGTTCGATGACCGGCGCGGTCATGCTGCCCAGCGCAGCGAGCGGTCGACAGCCCGGTGCCACCGCGTAATCAGCTCGTGGCGTTGCGACGCCTGCATCGCAGGCTCAAAGCGGCGCTCGGCGCGCCACAACGCCGAGATTTCTTCGAGGCCAGTCCAGAATCCGACCGCCAGCCCGGCCAAATATGCGGCGCCCAACGCTGTCGTCTCGACTACTTCCGGACGCACCGCCGGCACACCAGTGATGTCCGCCTGAAACTGCATCAGCAGGTCGTTCTTCGCAGCGCCGCCGTCGACTCTGACCTCCGTTAACGGCTTCTGGGCGTCGCGCTGCATCGCTGCCAATACATCGGCCGACTGAAATGCAATCGACTGCAATGCGGCGAGCGCGATATGCGCCTTGGTCGTGCCGCGCGTCAGGCCGACGATCGTGCCGCGCGCATCGGGATCCCAGTGCGGAGCCCCCAGTCCGACAAAGCCAGGCACCAGAAACACGCCGCCGTTGTCGTTGACCTGCCGCGCAAGCGCTTCGACATCGTCGGATCGCGCGAACAGTCCGAGTCCGTCGCGCAGCCATTGCACCACCGCGCCGGCCACGAATACGCTGCCCTCGAGCATGTAAGCGGTGCTGTCCGGGTTGGCCAGTGTCCAACCCGCCGTTGCCAGGAGTCGATTGCTCGAAGCTTGCGGGCGGGGGCCGACGTTCATCAACATGAACGCGCCGGTACCGATCGTATTTTTTGCCATGCCTTCGTAAAAGCAGGCTTGGCCGAAAGTAGCGGCCTGCTGATCGCCGGCGCTGCCCGCGATCGCTATCGGGCCACCGAACAGCTCCTGGACCGTGGTGCCGATGGTTTCGCTCGATGCGGTCACGCGAGGCAGCACCGCACGCGGCACCCGGAATAATTCGAGCAGTTCGTCGCTCCAAGCAAGCGAATGCAGATCGAGCAGCAGCGTTCGCGACGCATTGCTGACATCAGTCACATGGTGCGCCCCACCCGTGAGGTTCCATATCAGCCACGTATCGATCGTGCCGAAGGCCAGCTCGCCGCGCACGGCGCGCGCGCGTGCGCCCGGCACATGGTCAAGCATCCACTCGATCTTAGTGGCGGAAAAGTAGGGATCGAGCAGCAGCCCTGTCCTCGTTGTGACATCCGGCTCAACACCTTGGTCACGCAATGCCTGGCAGCGCTCAGCGGTACGGCGGTCCTGCCACACGATCGCGTTCGCGATCGGTGCGCCGTTGGCACGATCCCAGATGACGGCAGTTTCGCGCTGATTGGTGACGCCGATTGCAGCTACATCGCCCGGGCGCACGCCTCCCTGGCGCAATGCCGAGTGTGCGCACGAGAGTTGAGTCGCCCAGATTTCCGAGGCGTCGTGTTCGACCCAGCCGGACTGCGGAAAAATCTGTCGAAACTCCTGCTGCGCGGTGGCAACGATCCGGCCGCGCCGATCGAAAACGATCGCGCGCGAGCTGGTCGTGCCCTGATCCAGCGCCAGTACATACTTGGTCATGTTGCATTCAGCATAGACGAACGATCCATGCGAAGGCAGACTTCGGCCATAACACTCAAGGAGCAATGATGATGCAGCATGTCTTAAGCCGCCTGTTCGCGGCGATCGGCGAGGGTCGTCAACGCCTCGAACGCAAAGATTGACTAACGTGCTTCCGCACCAGCGGCGCGCCCACGGCAGCTACGCCGCGACTCACTTCTTGTGGCAGGTAGCTGACGGCGTTGCCACGCTGACGCTGAATCGGCCCGAACGCAAGAATCCGCTGACGTTTGAGTCGTACGCCGAACTGCGCGATTTGTTTCGCGGACTTGTCTACAGCGACGACGTTCGGGTGGTGATCATTGCAGGCGCGGGCGATAACTTCAGCTCCGGCGGCGATGTGCACGAAATCATCGGCCCGCTGACCAGGATGTCGATGCCGGAGCTGCTCGAGTTCACGCGCATGACCGGCGACGTGGTCAAGGCGATTCGCGCGTGTCCTCAACTGGTCATCGCCGCGGTCGACGGAGTCAGCGCCGGCGCCGGCGCGATGGTGGCGCTGTCGTCCGACCTGCGGATCGGCACACCGCAAGCGAAAACCGCGTTCCTGTTCGTCAGAGTCGGACTGGCAGGCGCCGATATGGGCGCGTGCACGTTGCTGCCGCGCATGATCGGCCAGGGCCGCGCCACCGAGTTGCTGACCACGGGGCGCACGATGACTGCCGACGAAGCGCTCGCATGGGGGTACTTCAATCAGCTGGTCGACCGGGATCAGCTGATGAGCGCAGCAAGCGACCTCGCACGGCAACTGGCGTCTGGGCCCACTTTCGCGCACGGCATGACCAAGACAATGCTGAACCAGGAATGGAGCATGTCGCTCGAGCAGGCGCTCGAAGCGGAGGCACAAGCGCAGGCGATTTGCATGCAGACGCAGGACTTTCACCGCGCGTTCGAAGCATTCGCCGATAGGAAGACGCCGCAATTCAAGGGCAATTAAGGTCCAGGGCAATGTCGGATTTTCTCGACTGGCCGTTTTTCGATGCGCAGCATCGACCGCTGCGCGAGATGGTCGATCGCTGGGCGCGCTCGAACGGAAGCGCGTTGCCGCACGGCGATGTCGACGCTGCGTGCCGCGCAAGAGTCGCTTCGCTCGCGGCGGCCGGAATTTTGCGTTACTGCGTTCCGGCGCAATACGGCGGCGCGCTCGATCAGCTCGATTCGCGCGCGCTGTGCCTGATTCGCGAAACTCTTGCGTACCACGACGGCCTCGCAGATTTCGCATTTGCGATGCAAGGCCTGGGTTCCGGCGCGATCACACTGGCCGGCAGCGAAGAACAGCGATCGCTGTTGCCGCGCGTCGCCGACGGTAAAGCGATCATGGCGTTTGCGTTATCCGAGCCCGACGCCGGCTCCGATGTGGCGGCGATGAATTGCACCGCCCGTCGCGACGGCGACGCGTGGATCATCAACGGCACCAAGACGTGGATTTCCAACGGCGGCATTGCAGATTTCTACACTGTGTTCGCACGCACCGAGAGTTTGCCGGATGGCGTTAAGCGCAGTGCGCGCGGTATCAGCGCGTTTGTGGTCCCCGCTGATTCGACGGGATTGTCGATCGCCGAGCGCATCGATGTGATCGCACCTCATCCGTTGGCACGGCTTCAGTTCGACCGATGCCGCATGCCGGACTCAGCGCGCATCGGCGCCGAAGGCGACGGCTTTGCAGTGGCGATGGCCACGCTCGATATCTTTCGCACCTCGGTCGCCGCGGCAGCACTGGGCTTCGGACAGCGTGCACTCGATGAGGCGCTGGCGCATGCGCGCTCGCGCCAACTGTTCGGCAAGCGGCTGGCAGACATGCAGATCACGCAGGCGCGGCTGGCAGACATGGCCACCGCGCTGGATGCCGCACGATTGCTGACCTATCGCGCGGCATGGCTGCGCGATGTCGGCCATGCGCGCACAACAAAGGAAGCGGCGATGGCCAAGATGGCCGCTACCGAAACCGCACAGCAAGTGATCGATTCGGCCGTGCAACTGTTCGGTGCGCACGGCGTCGAGCGCGGCTCGGTGGTCGAGCACTTGTATCGCGAGATCCGCGCCCTGCGCATTTACGAAGGCGCGACGGAAGTGCAGAAGCTGGTCATCGCGCGCGAATTGCTGAGCGAATGAGGCTGGGCGAATGGGAATCGTCGATACATTTGCGCGCGATCATCTGCCCCCTAAAAGCGAGTACCCGGAGTTCCTGTTCGATCGCCCCGAGTATCGGTATCCGCAGCAGCTGAACTGCGTTAGCGAACTGCTCGACCGGCATGTCGATGCCGGCGACGGTGCCCGCCCCGCTATCACGACATTGATCGATGGAGGTCCGGTCTCCTGCACGTACGCGCAGCTGCAGGCACAGGTCAATCGCATCGCACGAGTGCTGACTGAAGATCTGCATCTGATTCCGGGCAATCGTGTTCTGCTGCGCGCACCGAACACGCCGATGCTGGCCGCGTGCTGGCTTGCCGTGGTCAAAGCCGGGCTGATTGCGGTCGGCACGATGCCGCAGCTGCGCGCGCGCGAGCTGAAGCAGATGATCGACAAGGCCAGGGTTTCTGCCGCGCTGTGCGACGCTCATCTGAAAGAAGAGCTCGCGCAAACGATGAATCGCGCCTCCGAGCACTACGCACCCGATCTGAAAGCGGTGGTTTACTTCAATCACTCCTCATCCGATGCGCTCGAAGCGCGCGCCGCTCGCAAGCCGATCCACTTCGCCGCGCATTCAGGTCACCGCGACGACGTCTGCCTGATCGCATTTACCTCCGGCACAACCGGCCAGCCCAAGGGTACGGTGCACTTTCAGCGCGACATTCTGGTGATGGCAGATGCATTCACGACGCATGTGTTGAAGCCCACGCACGGCGATGTCTTTTGCGGCACTCCGCCGCTCGCATTCACATTCGGTCTCGGCGGCCTGCTTGCGATGCCGCTGCGCTTGGGTGCCTCGACCGCGTTGATGCAAAAGTTAACGCCCGAGACGTTGCTGCAGACCATCGAAGCAACGCAGGCGACGATCTGCTTCACGGCACCGACGATGTACCGGCAAATGGCATTGCTGCTGGCCGATCCGACTCGCACGTTCGACATTCGCAGTCTGAAGAAAACCGTATCCGCCGGCGAAGCGCTGCCGGACGCAACGCGCCAACTGTGGAAGCAAGCCACCGGCATCGAGATGATCGACGGCATCGGCGCCACTGAAATGATCCACATCTTCATCGCTGCGGCGGGCGGGGATATCCGTACCGGTGCGATCGGCAAAGTGGTGCCGGGCTATCGCGCGATCGTCGTCGATGATGAGATGAATGAGCTGCCGCGCGGCACCGTCGGCCAGCTCGCGGTCAAGGGGCCGAGCGGCTGCCGCTATCTGGACGATGGGCGCCAGCGCACGTACGTGCGCAACGGCTGGAATCTGACCGGCGACACGTTCGTGCAGGACGACGAAGGATATTTTCGCTATCAGGCGCGCTCTGACGACATGATCGTGACCTCGGGGTACAACGTCGCTGGCCCGGAGGTCGAAGGCGCGTTGCTGCTGCATCCGGCGGTGACCGAATGCTGCGTTGTCGGCGTCGCGGACGAAGAGCGTGGACAGCGGGTCGCCGCTTACGTCGTACTAAAGGAGGGTCACTCGCGCAGCGCAGATCTTTGCGCCGAGCTGCAGTTGTTCGTTAAGCAGACCATCGCACCCTACAAGTACCCGCGCACCATAGAGTTTGTCGACGTATTGCCGCGGACGGAGACGGGCAAGCTCCAGCGATTTCGGCTGCGCGAGCTAGCCGGTCAATGAACGCCACGTTTATCCAGCTCGGCTGTGCAAAGTGTTCCGCATCCTTTTGCACAGCTAAATAAGCGACGTTTCCCCCGGTCAGGAACAATAAAGGCGACAAAGCCGGCCGGAGGTAGCTTTCGAGTAACCCAGACGACAGCTCAGTAAGAACATTATTTGCGTCAAAGAGGTCTTTTAACTAAGATATTTGCGACAAAAGCCTCCCGCCCATGCCTGATTCTCCCAAAATCGCGACACCGGCCCTATATCTGTACGCGGAGCTTGATAGCGCCCAGCGCCGTGCTCTACAGAGGCGACAGCAGTCAGGGGAGCTGTACAGAATCGCCCCTGGCGTAGTCACGCCGCTGCCCGCCGAGCAGTGGCCGGCACTGATCGCCCGTGAGCGCAATCGAGTGCTGGGCGCGCTCTACCCACGAGCGGTCATCGGCTTCCGCAGCGCGTTCAAGGGAGGCGTGCCGGTCGAAGACGTCATTCACCTGAGCTATAGCTACAACCGAACCGCCTCATTGCCTGGATTGACGGTGGTACTCGTTAAAGCGACCGGACCGGTCGAAGGCGACCAACCAATTTCGAAACGCGAACTTTATTTTCCCTCCAACGCACGGCTGCTTCTGGAGAATCTCACCATCAGTCGCGGTCCCATCCGCAAGGCCGTAGGCCCGCAAGCGGTCGAGGAGAGATTGGCGAGCTTATGCGAAGCGCGCGGCGAGAACGTGCTTATCGAACTGCGGGATCACGCTCGAACACTCGCCCCGCTCCTGAGTTTCGAAAGAGAGTTTTCGATTCTTGAGCGACTTATCGGCGGCATCCTTGGAACCAACGAAAAGGCAAGACTAAGTACTGCCGCCGGCCGTGCTTATGCAGCCGGCCTCCCTTTTGATTCGGCCCGCCTCGAACTCTTCGAAAAGCTCGCCGCCGAACTACGCTCCCAGCCTCTGGTGGAGCCGGCATCGCGTACTCGTTCGGCTCAGGCGATGACTCACTTCGCGTTTCTTGAGTCGTACTTCAGCAATTTCATCGAGGGCACTGAGTTTGACGTGAACGAAGCGCGCGACATCGTGCTCGAAGGCCGTCCACTGCCCAGCCGGCCCAAGGACTCGCACGACATCCTGGGCGTATTTCGACAAGCGCTGGAGCCTGGTTGGCGCAATCAGACCCTCGCTGCGGGCAAGGCTGTCCTCGAACAGATCAAGGCGCGCCACGCAGACCTGATGCGTGAGCGCCCGGAGATTTTTCCGGGTGAGTTCAAAGATCGCGAGAATTTCGCGGGCAGCACGGCGTTTGTAGCGCCGCGGCTGGTGCGGGGAACACTGATAGAGGCTTCCCGCCTGTTGGCCGGCGTACCCAGCGGCACTGCACGCGGATTGCTGGCGATGTTCGTCCTCGCCGAGGTGCATCCATTCGCAGACGGCAACGGCCGCACAGCGCGTCTCGTGATGAACGCAGAGTTGTCGGTGACGAATGCAAGCCGCATCATCGTTCCCACAATATTCCGGGACGAGTATCTCGACACTCTTCGCGCGCTCTCTCGGAATTGCGACTCCGCACCATTCATAGCCGCCATGCAGCGCGTCCTTCGATGGACGGCGTCCTTCGACTATGAGGATCTCACTCGGACGATTGAAACAATGAAGTCGTGCAACGCGTTCGAGAAATCACGAACGCAATTCAAGCTTCTGTTTCCAGACGAATTGAAGTGAGTTTTCGCATCTGCCGTATTTTTACTGCGCGACCTTCCACCCATCCTTGGTGCTGCACAGGTTCCAGGTGCTGGCGCCGCGCTCTCCGCCGGCCGAGGTCGTGAACTCGGTTGCACGGCATCGCATTCCGTCCTTAGTGAACGTTTTCGTCGGCTTGATGGTTCCGGACGCTTTGGTTTCCGGATTGCTCCAGGTGCTTGTTTCCCCGTCTTTTCCGGTATCGAGCGCTTTGCGGATTTCCGCGCGCGCGATGGAGATGTCGCTCTTCTTCAGGTGGCCCATCGGCCCACGCGCCATAAACAGCTCGTTGACCGCAAGGCTCGGCGTTGAAAGCGAGGCGGCCATCAAGGCGGCGCCTGCGAGGCAAATTGTTTTATTAAATTTCATTTCGTTTCCTTGTCGTCACTCATCAGCAAAGCATCAGCGTAAGCGCTAAGGCCGCCCCAGGAAAAGGTAAACCGCCATGTTGTCGCGGTTGGCATAACCGAATCCGATGAACAGCGGGCCGAGCGGCGAGTCGATTCCCACGAACAGCGATCCAGCCGCGACCGTCAGGTCACCCGACACCTCGCTTCCGCGCCAGATCGGAACCAGCGGGCGCAGGCGCGCCGCCTCAAGCGACGCGCCGACGTGCACGCCCTCGAACAACGGAAAATTGGCCACTTTGCTGCGATAGATCAGCCGTGCGAACTGAAAACGATCGCTGCGCAGCTGGGCGCGCGAAAGGCCGGACAAGTTCAAAAACCCACCCAACTCGAACTGATCGTATATCGGTACTTCGTCGGAGCCTAGCCTGCCTCCCGCAGAAACCAGCGCTTCTACCGTGTGTGCGCCCCACGTGACGGGAGCGCTCAGCAGCGCGTCCCAGCGCGTGTAGCGCTCGTCCGCTCCCAACAGATCGCTCGATGCGTAAACGTTTCCGCGCGCGTAGTAGCCGTGGCGCGGAAAGTTAATGCTGTCGAGTCGATCGACCGTGGCTGACAACGTGAACGCGCCGACGTTAAAGCTGCCCGATGTTGGCAACGTCACAGCGGTGCCGCCGGTGTCGGGCACGATGACTATGCCTCCGCTGCGCAAATCAAGCCTCCGGTATCCCGCCAGTGCCCCTACGCGGGCCTCCGCGTACTGCAGGAAGTTCACACCGAGATCGATTCCAGCCGTGGACAACTGCTCGCGATATTCGGCGAAACGCAAGTCGTCCGCGTAAAGATCGAAGCGATCGATCAAGAACCGCAGGTGCGGCGCCACGAAAAAGTATTGCCGCGCCGACAGCGGCTGGTAAAGCTCGCTCGATACCAGCACGTCGCGTCCGAGGATCAGGTCGTTGCGCCATTCACCGCCAAACGAGTTCAGCCACTTCAGACGATGCGAAGCCAACAAATTGAAATCGGCTTGATCGCCCAACGC